>CAZHOD010000078.1:0-7544 GCA_964534075.1 uncultured Spirochaetia bacterium | reverse complement strand
TTCGTCAGGGGGTTACGGCGGCTCTGCCGGAGCAGGCATGTTCAGCGGCTATGTGGCCGCGGATTATACACCAACACCTTCGGGTTCTCCTGTTTATCCTTACGTTGGTCTGGGTACGGGGCTTAATCCCGATGCCGGGCAGCCAAACTGCGTAAAAACAGATATAAGCGGGTACAGCGGAATAAAATTTTACACAAAAGGCGACGGAGGGCAGTACTACATTAAATTAAATTATGAGGACGCCTCGTGCGAATCGCTTACGGATTACGATGATTATAAATATGAGTTTACCGCAGCCGGCTCCTGGACAGAAATCAGGGTTCCTTTTACGTCATTTACACAGGAAGGATGGGGAAACAGTGTTGATCTTCCGGATGTTCTGGAAAACGCCAGCCAGCTGCAGTGGCAGCCCGTAGGCATTGACAGGGCGTTTGAACTGTGGGTGGATGATGTGGCGTTATATAATGAGGCGGGCACGGTTACCCAAACGCCTGTGGTGACGGATACGCCGGCTCATACTTTTACGATGACACAGACGCCGACGCAGATACAAACAAAAACACCGGCTCCTTCGGTTACGGCTACGGCTTTACCTGTTAAAAAAGCGGAAGAAAACCTGGATAATGTGTATATTTACCCGTCTCTTGTAAATATGCATGAAGGGCAAAAGGGGTTTTGGTTTTACAAGCTGACAGAAGAGGCGGTAATAAAAATTTTTAACTTAACGGGCGGGCTTGCTTTTACAAAGGAAATAAAATCAGGCAGCGGTGAATACTATTTTGATATTGAAAACAGGAGAAAGAAAAAGGAAATTCCTCAGGGGATATATATATATATTATTACGAATAATAAAGGTGAAGTAAAAAAAGGAAAATTCGCGGTGATACGGTGATGCTGCCGGAAAGGCGTGTTTCGGGGCGGTAATAACCGGACAGGGCACCTGGCCTGTCCCTGCAAAATATGACCGTTATCATACAGGGACGGTTACAAACCGTCCCCTATAAAAACGAATAATCAGGTGGTCCTGTAGGGGCCGCCCTGTGTGGCGGCCCGCGATGTAATGGGCGGACACACGGGTCCGCCCCTACAAAGACGAATAAATGAAATCCCTGTATGGGCGGGTCTGTGACCCGCCCATATAAAAAATAAATAAATAAAATTTCCTGTAGGGGGCGAGCTCGACCGCCATAAATACAGGAGGCGGGGATGGAACCCCGTCTCTACGGTTATTGTTAATTTTTTTTTGTACTGCTCGTCCCGGGCCTGTGCGCTGAAGCTTTAGCGGAAGCGGACTCCCTGTCCCTGCAATAATTTTTCATATTAATAAAAAAGGAGATGAGATAATGAACGGTTTATTAAAGGTGAGGGAGCTTTATTTCCGCTCATTTCCATCTCCTTTTTCTATATGACAAGCCTTTTTTTAAAAAGTTTCGGTGTTTGGTGAAAAATGACGAAGTTTTATTTTTCCTTTTAAAATAAAGCGTTTTTTAGAAGCTGTTCCCTGAAAAATTCCGGCTGAGCCGGTACGCGTAACGCGAAAGTGCCAAAAATTGCGCCTGATATTGGTTTGACATTGGATTAGCGGTATGTTATATATCATAATCCGTGTGTAAATAAAAAAGGAGGAAAAAATGGAAGAAAAGGTAAAAAAAGCAATAGAAGAACTCAGGAAATTCCTGCAGGCAGACGGCGGTGATATAGAATTTGTCGGCATTGACGAAGGCTCGGGTGAGGTCAGGGTCAGGCTGACAGGCGCGTGCAAAGGATGCCCCATGGCGCAGGTAACCCTGCAGCAGGGAGTGGAGACCCGCCTTAAAGAGCAGGTGCCCGGGGTAAAAAAAGTAACAGCGGCAGATTGATTTTTTGTAAATAGTTACGGGCGGGTTGAAAACCCGCTCCTGTAAAAACATTCTGATGATTTGCCCGTTTTTTTGCGGGCCGCGGTTTATAACTTTTCCGGGATTCGGCCATGCGCAGGATATCCCGGCTAAAAATCATACCGATGAAATAAGATACCTGATGTGTTCCTTTATTTTTTCCGTCGAACGGAAAGACATGCCGAAATATTTTTTTATTTTTGAAACAACATAAAAATTCGGGCTGTCCGCCCATCCTTTATCGATAAGTTTTATTTTGCTTTTGCTTTTTGAATATTTTACCGCCCATTTCGCTATTTGCTCCCACGTGACAAAATTACGCCCGAGGCCGTAGAATATTTCGTTGTTCAGGTTCGATGAAAGCACGGCGCGGTAAACTTTTGCCAGGTCGCCCGCCCATAAAAACTGTGTGCCGTCATTTTTGATAAGCTCGATTTTTTTGTTCCTTTTCGCGTTTTTAACGATGTCCCTGAACCTGGCGTCCGGCTGCATGGGCGCGCTTTCCACAACGGGGTTTCCGAAAGTATACCCCGGCCTTATTACGTTGAATTTAATTTTAGGGTAGTAGGACGAGTAGGCGCTCATAAAAAGCTCCACAGCGCCTTTGGTTGCCCCGTAAAAATCAAAAGGTTTTCTTAAATCATCCTCGGAAATATTTTTTTCGGGTATGCCCGCGGCCGCGGTGGAGGATGTGAAAATTATTTTTTTTGCCCCGCGCCGCAACGCGAGCTCTATCAGTTTTACCGAATTTAAGGTCTCGTTTTTTATCATATCGGGCCCGGTATCGCCCCAGCACAGGGCCACGTGTATGAGCGCGCCGGGTTTTACCATATTCTTTTTTAAGGCGCTGTAATCATGCATGTCTGCTTTTTTTACCGAAACTCCCGGCAGCGAGGATAAACCGCGTGATTTTCTCGGGTTTCTGGCCAGCACCGTGATGTTATTTCCCCGGCCGGCAAGCTCTTTTACAACGTAACTTCCTATAAATCCCGTGCCTCCTGTGATGTAAATGTTCATAATTCCTCCTTTGGTTTTTATTTTAGAGACGGGGTTTCCTGTACCATCGCGATACAGGACAAGCCATCCCGCCTAAAGAACAAAGACAGGGACAGAGCCCTGCCTCTACGGAAAAACAATTATTAAAAACTGTGCCATTGCGGTACGGTACAACCGGTTTGCGGCCCCGGAAACAGGGCGCGCCCTCCATGTTCAGGCAGGTTCAGTGTAAAATGTATTTACTTTCTTGTAAAGCAAAAAAGTATTTGATTTCGGGTTTTATCTGTTATAATAAAATCAAAGAGAAAAAAAGAGCAACCTGACAGGGAGGTGTAAAAATATGACAAATACGGCGAAAGCATCCGTCTTTTTAGCAATATCCGTGTTTATTTTTCCTTTGTTCGCGCAGGGAGCGGAATACTCCCTGAAAAAAACTGTTTATTCCTACTGGGCGCCGCAGCCAAACCTGGCGGAAGGCATAATAATTCTGCCGGGCCCGGATTTAAGCGCCCGGTATGAAAGAAAAATTGATAAAGGTTCCTCATGGTGCGTAGAGGGAAAAATCAATTTTAATTATACCAATGATTACTCAGCGCTTGGGCTCGGGGCCGAAGCCGGATATATGTTTTACATGCAGGGGCACGCGTTGAACGGATTTTTCGCGGGGCCGCGAATGGGAGCTTTATTCAGCCTGGCGTCTGCCGGCGGAGAAACAGAGTCATGTACTGTTTTTTCTTTCGGCGCGGAGGCAGGGTACAGGTGGATGTTCGAGGAAGGGCTGTCTGTTTCGCCGAAGGCCACGGTGGGGTTTTCACTGGGCGCGGCTGATGTCGGCGGAGTGAACGTGGACCTGTCGGGATTCAACGCGGGCGTAGGCTGCGGCGTGGGTTACGCGTGGCATTGATAAACGACTGCCGTAGTTTAAAAAGAAAGAATGTTTTACATATATGGAAGGAAAATCAATGAAAAAAATTTTTATTGTTCTTGCCTGTATTTGCGTGGATTTATCCCTTTTTGCGGTGCCCGCGGAGATAGGGCGGTTTCCCGAAAAAACAGGTGTTTTTGAAAAATTCGAGGTTGTTGTAAAAACCGAAAGCAGGCCGGCTAACCCTTATGATTACAGTTCTTTCCGCGTCGAAGGCGAGTTTGTAAGCCCTTCGGGCAGGCGCGAAAAAATTGACGGGTTTTACACGGAAAACCGCGCCGTGGACAAAAAGGAAGAGAGAGGCTCTTTCAGGATAAGGTATTTACCCAATGAGGCGGGTACCTGGCGGTTCAGGGTAAGGGTATATGAAAAAGGCGATGAGGCCCGCAGGACAAAGTACCGTTATTTTGACTGCGCCGGTAAAAAGGCAGGCAGGGGTTTTATAAGGCTGAGCCCGAATGACCCGTTGTTTCTGGAATTTAAGAATAAAGAGCCTTTTTTCGGGCTTGGGATGAATATAAAATTTAGCGATGATATTTTTACGCAGGGAAAAGGGTTTCCGGCGGCTGATTTTGCCGAAAACGGTGTAAATCTTATAAGGCCGGTTTTCGGCAGGCAAGGGCCGGGGACAGGAAGCAAAAATGACCTTGGCAACTACGCGGCCGGGCAAAAAAGGGCTGAAATTATTGACCAGATAATCGAAACCTGCCGTAAAAACGGTATATACATAATATTCCCCCTTGTTTCATACGGGGAGTTTTCAAAGAAAGCAGGGGGAGGATGGGAATCCAGCCCTTATAACATAATAAACGACGGGCTGTTAAAAAATCCCGGCGGTTTTTTTACTGATAAAGTCGCGATAAAGGCCTTTAAGAACAGGGTGCGGTACATAACAGCGAGGTGGGGGTATTCGCCTTCTGTAATGGCGTGGGAGCTTTTTGACAGGCCGGACCTCGTGGAGGGGTATGCCCCTGAAAAGGTGAAAAAATGGCACGAAGAAATCGCGGAAACCATCGGGAAATACGGTGGTAAGAACCGGCTTATTACAACTTTGTTTTATAACGGGAATAAGGGGCGCGGAATCTGGGGCATGGACAAAATTGATTTTACACAGGCCTGTGTTTACGGCATGAAAAACGCCGGTATGGTTTATGGCCTTTCAAAAATCAGGATCGATGATTTTTCCAAGCCCCATATAGTAAGCGGGGTTTCGCCCGGGCCGCTTTACGGGAGGAAAAAAAGTGGAATAGAAAAGAGGAAGGAAATACTTCATGACGCGCTGTGGGCCGGGGCATTTTCACTTTCGTTCGGCGCGCCTTTAATCGTGTATCAGGGGGAATCCGGCGCGTTTTCGCGGGGACAAATAAAAATTCTCTCGGATTTCACAAAGGGAATTAATTGGGCGCGGGGCAATTTTTTCTCTCTTGAAAACAGAAAGGTTGTTTTTGAAAAACCAAAAAGCCGGGAATTCAGAGATGTTATCTTATATCCATCCGCCCGAAAGGGAGGGGGCGTAAAAAATAAGTTCTGGGTAAAAAGCGACGGGAGGGTAATAAACAGCGGATATTTAACCGGGTTCCTTTTTGGAAAAGAACATGAGAATAAAGGCGAAGAGTTTATTTTCAGCACGACAAATATGTCGCCGTCGAAAATGAGCGTAAGTTTTTCCGGCGTATCCGGGGAAAATATTTTCAGGGCGGTGGTCAATAACAGCCAGATATCGGAAGTTGCCGTGTCGGAAAAAAACCTTCCCGGCGAAAAATATTCCGTCAGTGACGGGGCGTGGAGCGGAAAAGCGAAAATAAGCATAGACATCCCGCTACCGGTGGGTGAAAACGAAATAAAATTCAGCAATACGGGGAGAGGGTGGGTGCTTATGGACAGTATTGTTTTTGAAAAAGCGCTCTCGCCGAAATTCGCGCCGGTATTTGTTTCGGGTATGCAGAGCAATGATTCCGCCTATATGTGGATAAAAAACAACTCAGAAGAAAAGATAAACGGGGCGTACATAAACCTGCCGGGCCTCGATACCGGCAGGTACGTAATCAGGGTAATCAATCCGCGTTCAGGCGAAACAATAAAAACATGGGAAGAAATCGATGACAATAAAATGCTAAGGGTAAACCTGCCGGAATTCAGCCGTGATATAGCGGTTAAGGTAAAGGAATACGGGGAATGATGGAGGTGTGAACCACGGTGAAAAAGGAAATTTTTGAGAGTTTAAAGGATAAAAAAGCACAGAAAAAAAATAATATAATGACAATATCCACGGAAAACGTGCTTGAAGAAGCGGTAAAAAACAATGTGGAGATAATTTATTTTCTTTACAGCTGTGAAAAGGCGCGGGTTCCGTCGGAAAAATACGGGCTTCCCCCGGATAAAATTATTAAGGTAAAACAGAGCTATATAGACAGGTACTCGGATGTTAAGTCAAATACCGGTTTTCTGGCAGTGGCGGGGGTAAAAAGAAAAAATGAGAAAACCGGGCGCGGCAGGGTGGTTGTTCTCGACTCAATACAGGACCCGTTAAACGCCGGGGCCATAATAAGAAGCGGCATGGCGTTTGGTTTTAAAAGCTATTTGTTTTATAACTGTGTTTACCCGTATAACGAGAAAACAGCCAGGGCCTCGGCGGGCTCAATTTTTTCCGCGGATATTGAGAGGGCGGATATCGACGCCATAAAAAAATTTAGCGCGACACATAAATTTTTTGTAACACTGCCGGAAAAAGGGGAACCCCCGGAATTGCTAAAAAAGGAAAAACGGTTTATAATAGTTTTCGGAAATGAAGGGCACGGTGTATCCCCGGAAATAAAAAAGTTTGTTCATACAGGCGTCAGTGTAAAGCATGACAGGAGTAAAGTGGAGTCGCTCAATGTAGCCGCGTCCGCCGCGATAATTTTCCACGAGGCAGGAAAAACCACCGGATAATATTTTAAATACTGCTTCCGGGCGTAAAAACAGAAAAATTCAAATATTTACTTGACATAAGAGTGAAAATTAAATGGAAATATGGAAACGCCGGCTCCAAAATGGAGGAAAAAATGGAATCATTCAAAAAAGATTATTCAAAAGCAAAACTTTACCTGCTTTACAGAGGTAAAGAGAGGATGAAAAAAAAGGAACGTGTTGTGTGTGGCGTGTAATGAATTTATTTCCGCTCTTGAACCCGGAAAAATTTTTTTTAAAGAATTTTGTTTTTATGCAGGGAACAATTTGTAACCGTTTTACGATAAACCGCTAAAAACAGGAGGTGCGTAATGAGGATAGCAATAGCGTCGGACCACGCGGGTTTTAAATACAAGGAAATGGTAAAGGATTATCTTGAAAAAAAGGGCCATGAGGCGGCTGATTTCGGCACGGATTCCACTAAGCGCTGCGATTACCCCGATTTTATCGGCCCGGCCGCGGGCGCGGTCGCGAATATGGAAACGGGAGCGGGTATTGTATTCGGCGGCTCGGGCAACGGCGAGGCAATGGCGGCGAACAAGGTAAAAGGCATACGCTGCGCTGTGTGCTGGGACACAGAGTCCGCGAAGCTCGCCAAAACACACAATAACGCGAATATGATATCAATAGGCGAAAGGATGGTGGGGGAAAAAGATTTATTGAGCATAGTGGAGGCATGGCTTGTAAACGAGTTCGAATCCGGCCGCCATGTAGCGAGGATTGAAAAACTCCACGCTCTGGAAAAATAAACCCGCCTTTTTTGAAAAAGGGCCAAGAACTACGGGGGGATGTTATAA
>CAZHOD010000077.1:0-7586 GCA_964534075.1 uncultured Spirochaetia bacterium | reverse complement strand
GGATAATTATTTTTTGCGCGGAGGCTTAATCTGTGGGGTTTTCCGAAAATGAAGTAAAACAATTAAAGGATTATATAAAAAATCTCGAAGTAATAAACGAGGGGCTCAGGCATTCTTTCGAGGAAATGACAACCCTTTACAGGCTTGTGGATATAATTACCGCGGCTAAGACAAGGGAAAGGGTGCTTAATTCGTTGCTGGACCTTGCCGGGGAAGTTATAACGTCGCGGGGCGCGGTTTTATTCCTTATGGATGAAAAAAGCGGCGAGATGGATATCGCGCTGAAAAGGAATATAGGAAAAAAAATACAGGCAAAAATAGACGAGCAGAACAAAAAAAAGGTAATTGACTGGGCGTTGAAAAAAGGCAGGACTCTTGCCATGCCCGGCGGAGAAGAGGGTGAGGAAGAAGGCGAAAAAGTGACCTTTGTGCTTGTCCCGCTGCTCGCGCATGACCAGCCCGTGGGCCTGCTGGATATAATAACCGACACTTCGGAAGGGGATATAACCCACAGGGACCTGTCACTTCTTACTATACTGGCAAAACAGGCCGCGCTCGCGATAGAAAACGTAAAACTTTATGAGTCGGTAAAAAAGGACCAGCTGAATATCATAAGGGCGCTGGCGTCGACTGTCGACGCCAAGGACCATTATACCCTGGGGCATTCGCAGAAAGTATCTGAAATGTCGCTTAATATAGCGGAGGAAATGAGCTTTTCCGAAAGAGAACTGGAATCAATAAAGTACGCGGCGCTTTTACATGATATAGGAAAAATATCTCTCCCCGATGATGTAATTAAAAAGCCTTCTAAATTAACAGACCGTGAATTCGAAATGGTCAGGAAACACCCGGTTACAGGGGCAAAAATAATAAAGGAAATAGAGGCGCTCGGCCCCATGGTCCCTATTATACTGCATCATCATGAAAGATACGACGGAAAAGGATACCCGGACGGGCTTGAAGGTGAACATATACCTCTGGGAGCGAGGATTGTGCATGTAGCGGACGCCTATGACACAATGGTTTCCGCCAGGGCGTACAGAGACATGCTGCCGCCGGAGCTGGCAGTTTCCGAGCTGAGGAAAAATGCCGGCACGCAGTTTGACCCCAAAATAGTAGATATTTTCATAATGACACTGAGGAAAAAAGCAGTACACTATGGTAAATAGGGATATTATAGGCGGGTTTTTCTTCCGTCATGAGAAGAACACGGGGTTTATGCTGCTCAATTCAGCGGCCATGCTGGCTCTTACAGCCGGATTCATGGCAGTTTCGTATTTCACGGGTTTTCCCCTCGTTATGGCGGCCGGAATAACCCTTTTGGCGTATTCTTTTTTTTCAATGGGAAAAGAAGGCGGCGTAAGTTACGGGCTTTTTTTTATTTTTCTGAACCTGGTATACCTTCTTTCTTCGGGGCAGTACCTGGCGCCGGTAATTATTATTATTCTGGCTGTTGTTTATATGCTGCAGTTTTCCGGATTTGTCGATACTATTTCAGAAATAGAAAAACGGCAGGATTTGTGGAGGGAACGCCTCGAGGTAGAGGGCATAGATTACCGAGAAAAACTGGAAAAATTGCGTAAGATAATAGAAGCAAACAAAAACAGGATAAAAAATTATAATGTGCTGAACCAGGTCGCGCAGAAATTGACCTCCGCGCTGGACAGTAAGGAAATTGTCAGCGTTATATCGGGCGCCATGTCAAAGATGATAATGAAAAAAGGCGTAAAATTTACGCTGCTGATACTGGATGAGGCGTCGGGAATGTTCCGGCCCGCGGTGGAAGACAAACCGGACGGCACCATAATTAAAGGGGCGGTTAAAGTATACAGAAAGGACCCGCTGGATGAGTGGATAATAAAACATAAGTATAACCTTATAATAAAAAATATCGAGGATGACCTGAGGTTTAAGACCCTGCGGAAAGACTGGATTAATTTTAAATCTATGGTGGCAATTCCTCTGGTTGAGGACATGAAAATCATTGGTATACTGAAATTTTACTCCCAAAAGGCTTATATGTTCGATAATGAGGACGTCCGGATACTTAATTACCTGGGCGATTTATGCGCGGCCGCGGTTGAGAATTCCATACTTTACCAGAAAACAAAAGAACTTGCCATCAGAGACGGCCTGACAGGCCTTTATATGCGCAGGTATTTTCTTGGACGGCTCGATGATGAAATGAAGAGAGCAAGGGAAACAGGCGATGTTTTTTCGTTTATAATGATAGACCTCGACCATTTTAAGGACTGCAACGATACCCACGGCCATTTATTCGGGGACAGGGTGCTCAGGGTGCTGGGAGAATTTTTGAAGGACAACTTAAGGGATGTCGATATTATAGGCAGGTACGGGGGCGAGGAATTCGCTGTAATACTTCCCAGCACAAAAATGAACGGCGCCCGTTTCGTCGCGGACAGGCTGAGAAAAAGTTTTTCGAACCTGGTTATAAATATTACGCCTACTGAAGGGATAAAGTTCACCCTGAGCGTCGGGGGGGTGGAGTTTAAACGCGGAATGAAACTTATGGAAGTTGTCAATAAGGCGGATAAAGCCCTTTATCATTCAAAAGAGAACGGCAGGAACGTAGTTACATTCTGGGAGGATATATCATGAGCGCCCGGGATACAACCAGGTTTGTTTTTATTTACGCGGCCTTTTGGGGGGCGGTTTATTTAAGCGGCGTTTTAGCCGGCCCCCTTAATAATTACCCTGTGCTGGGCATGGGGGTGTTTCCTCTTGTGTTTGCGGGAAAGGCTTCGCTTAAAAAAGGGTGGATTATATTTGTTGTCAATACCTTCGCGTGCGGCGCCATGTTTTTTCCGATGGGCATGATATCGCTGCCTTTTTTCGCCACCGCGTTTTTTCTGCAGGCGGTTTTGTTTCTCGCGGCGGTGCCCTTTGTAATGCACCTGAAAAATATATCCGCCGTGGACAAAGAACTTATGGAAAAAGAGCAGATTTTTAAAAGGGTTAAAAATGCCGGAATCAAAAGGGCCCGCGAGGAAGACGACAGAGTTGATAAGGAAATAAAAGATATCGTGTCGCTTTACGCGGCTGTAAAAGAGCTCTCCTCCTCGCTGAAGGTGGAAGAGGCAATGGAAATAATTTCGGCAATATTAAAAAGGATTATCAGGTCAAATTTCGGGATACCGCTGGATAAGATAAGTTTCATACTGCTTTTCAGGGAAAAAGAAGGTTTCTATATAGCGGGATCTTATGGTTATGACGAAGCGACCCTTGAGGAAAGCGGGGAGCGCATAACCAAGTCGATACTTAAGAATTCCCCGGCGTCAAACGGGGTAAAGTATGAGGCAAAAGCCGGCGGTGACGCGAAAAAAGGCGGGCTTTCTTTTATCAGGTCGGTTTTATATTCCCCCTTTTACGCTGAGAAAAAATTACTGGGGGTCCTGTTTCTTTCCGGCGCGGAGGAGAATGTTTTCAGCGAAAAACAGGTGGAGTCCATAAAAATCCTCTCCAACCAGATAGCCATAGCAATGGAAAAGGTCCACCTTTATGATGAAGTGCAGAAAATGTCCATAACCGACAGTTTAACGGGCCTTTATGTGCACAGATATTTTCAGGAAAAAATCGAGAATGAACTGAAGCGTACGGCGAGGTACGGGGAAAACCTTTCGCTTGTTATGTCGGATATCGATTTTTTTAAGTCAATAAACGACACTTACGGGCACCTTGCCGGCGATTACATCCTTAAGACAATAGCGCTGATATTAAAGAATAATACGACCGCGGTGGATACCGTGGCAAGGTACGGCGGTGAGGAGTTCGTTATACTTATGCCGGGCACGGACAAGCAAACCTGCCACATGAAGGCAGTAAAAATACGCAAGGAAATCGAAAAATATAATTTTAAGTACAGGGGTACGCCGATAAAAGTTACAATGAGTTTCGGCGTGGCTTCCTATCCGGCCGACGCGATAACAAGGCGTTCACTTATAGACCGGGCGGACAAGGCCCTTTACAGGGCGAAAGAGGAAGGACGGAACAGGGTTTTAAAATACTGATTATAAACGCGGGACAGATACGGAGAATAAATGGACAGGAAAGAAGAAAAAAATCTTGTAAAAAAATCCCAGAAAGACCCGGCGGCTTTCGCCGAACTTTTTGAAGGATATTACGCCCCGATATACCGGTATGTGCTGTACCGGGCGGCTGACCCGCACGCGGCAGCGGATATTACGGCGGAAACTTTTTTCAAGGCGCTCAATAAAATAAATTCTTTCAGGTTTATGGGCGCGCCTTTTTCCGCGTGGCTTTACAGGATAGCGGGAAATGAAATAAATACTTTTTTCAGGAAACGTAAATATGTGCCGGCCTCTTATGAGGCGTTCAGGGAAAGCGGGGGGGGGTATGAGATAGCTTCAGACGAGGATATAGAAGAGGAATTTATGGAAGCCGAGCGGCAGATAGAGAAAAACAGTGAGTTTAAGCAGGTGCGGGGTGCCATAACCGGGCTCGGCGTAAAATACCAGGAGGTTTTGGTACTAAGGTACATAGAAGGAAAAAAAATCGAGGAGATAAGCGTTATTACCGGGAAAAAAGAGGGCACGGTAAAATCGCTTATATCCAGGGGGGTTGAAAAGCTGAAAAAGGCCCTTGATAAGTAAGCGCAGCAGGCCGGGGGGAACGCAACCTTTTTAACGAGAAAACGTTGTATTTACAGGAAGGCGGGAACGGATATGAATAACGAAGACTTAATAAAAAAGCTTAAAAAGTCCGGGCTGGAAGAGACACCGGTAAGCGGCTCAAAGGCGAGGGCAAAAGCAGCGCTTATGAAAGCATATGACGAGAAATTCGGGCGCAGGCAGCCTCGCCGGCCCATGGTTTACAGGTACATAACTGCTGTGGCTGCGGTGTTCGCGTTTTCACTTTTAACTTTTTTCGTGGTCGATAATATGGACGATGGTGATAAGTTCAACAGGCACGGTGGTATATGGTCGACTTACAGCGACAGGCTGGAAGGCGGCGATTCGGTTGTCTGGCCCCCGGAGCACAGGGAGTCGACAGATGGTTTTATTATGAGCTCGCCCGGATACGGAGGCAAGGGGTACGCGGTAAGGGTCACGGGGAGGACGGGAAGCCGGTTCGGGCTCAATTACAATTACCTTGGTGTTGTGCTGAGGTTTGACTCTGATTCTTACTGTCCCAAATGCGAAGGTTCTGATATCAGTAAATACAGCGGCATAAGGTTCAAAATAAGAGGGGATTTGTCAAACGGAGAACTTTATTTTGTGCTTCCCCACGAGTCAGGCGAATGTATAGCCGAAAGAATGACCTGCAGGAGCCTGACAAATTACGCGGATTATTTCGCGGATATATCCGGGAGCGTCGGAGGGCCGTGGAAGACCGTTACTATTGAGTTCAGGAAGGATTTGAAACAGCCTTTCTGGACAAAAGAGGAAAATAAAGTGGATATTGAGGAGGTTTTAAAAACAATTCACCTGTTTAAATGGCAGTACAGGAACGGCGACGGCGGAAAAATGGATATTTGGATAGATGACGTGGAGCTTTATTAGGCGGTAATCAAATAAGAGGGCGCGGGCGTCGAATGTAACAGGAAGAGGCAAAAAATTATGGACACAGAAAAAGCAATAGGTTAAAATAACCGCGATTAAAATAAAAAGGAGGAACAAAAATGAAGAAAAAATTTTTAGCGGTGTTCGTTGTTTTATCCCTGATTTCGACTTCGCTTTTTGCCATAACAGCGGAGCAGTTGAAAGCGAAACACAGGGCGAAATTATGGAGTTTTGAGTCAGGGACAGCCGAGGGATGGCACGGCGCGGGCAAATGGAAAAAGGCTTGTTCCGCGGTAAAATCGAGCCACGCGACTGACGGGCAGTATATGCTGAAACTGGACGCCAAAGGCTCTGTCGACTGGAACCAGGACATAGCGGTTAACGACGGCCCTTTTCCTTCCGGTATAAATAAACTTGTGGAAATTACCATGGATGTGTACGTACCGAAATCCTCCATGGAGGGGCTTGAGTACATGGAAATGTATATGGTTTTTTCCAGCAAATCAAACGACTGGTACCAGCTCAGGGCGCCGATAAACCCGGGCCTTAATAAAGATGTTAAGTTCAAGGTAGATAACGCGAAGATAAAAAACGATATGTGGCACGTTTATATCGTCCTCAACAACAGCCAGCCTTTAAACGGCCCTGTTTATATCGATAATATAAGGGGGAGGATGCTCGGGGACCCCGGCAAGGTTGTCGGTTACGTAAAAGAGAAAAAAAGCGGAGATCCTATAAACGACGCTTATGTTGTCATAGGCGATGCGCTGGCAAAAACAGACGGCAGCGGGAAGTTCGAAATGTCCGTGGCAGAGGATGTTTATAATATGGTAGTGGTTTCCTACGGCTACAGGAAAAAAACAAGATCCAACGTGATGGTGCTGGCAAATAAAAAAAATGACCTGGGCACAACCGAGGTTTTTAAGCAAAGAGCGAGGAAGCCTAAGGAAATCAGTGTAAAAATAAACGCGTCAAATGTCCTGCGGCCGATTGACAAGCACATGCTGCTCGGGCAGAACGCCGCGGCGTGGCATAAACCCGAAGGATACAGGAACAATACCGCCATAAAAAGAATAAAGAAAATAGGGGCGACTTTTATACGGAGCCCGGGCGGTGACTATGGCAACCTTTATGACTGGAAGACAGGGGATGTTTACAACTGGGACGGAACAGTGAACTGGACGCCGGAGTTTAACTATAACGGCGGCTTTACCATATTTATGAGAAGGATGCAGAATGAAATGGGCGGAAGGATGGAATCCCTGCCAATAATTAATGTCATGACTCCCATACAGAAATCAATAGATGAGCGCGTAGATTACGCGATAAAATGGATACAGGACATGAAGAACAAGGGCATGAAGGTCAGGTACGTGGAGGTCGGTAATGAGCCGGACAACAAACCCAAATCACCGGGGCCGGCCGCCGCGCTTAAAAGCAAAGCTTCTTATAAGCAGCTGATGACCTCGCCCGGAAGCACGAAGGTTACGCAGTGGTGGACCGATGTCGATAATTATTCAAAAATGTTTAACTGGGCGTCCTATAAACTTAAAAAGGCGTTTCCGGGTATACAGGTGATGGGGCCGTGCCCCATGCAGCCCATGAACCAGGAAAGGCTGGCAGGAGAGCCGTGGAAGGCCGAAAAAAGTTCTCCCACATGGGTGGAGAAGTTTTTAAGGCTGTCGGGCAAATATGTGGATGTGCTGGCTATTCATGAGTACCCGCTGTGGGCGAACAATGACGCCAGGGCGCTTTTGAGAAAGCCACAGGACACGTGGCCGGAATACATGCCCAAGTACAAAAAATGGATGAAACAACACATAGGCAAAGAAATACCGGTCGCGCTTACGGAGTGGAACTCCGGGGACGAGAACATAATGACGGCAATTATTGTCAACGCTCTTTTCTGCGCCGACTATCTGGGATCGTTTATAAAAGAGGGCGGTGATATGGCTTTTGTGTGGGACCTTTACACGCAGAAACCCGGGCTCGGGGGAGGCCACGGGCTTATGGACCAGGAGAACGACCCTACAGACCCATTTTCAA
>CAZHOD010000076.1:6288-7617 GCA_964534075.1 uncultured Spirochaetia bacterium | reverse complement strand
TGAAAGGTTGCGCCTACAAAGACCGAAATGCGCCACCATAACTGAGGCGTTACTGCCGTTTACTGAAAGCCATATTAAAGTTGGCGGTTCTGAATTTGCATGAAATTCACCTTTTAAACTTCGCTCTGTATTCTTAAATACGGTTTTTTTACACTTTATACGTTCCATATCATTTTTTAGAGGAAACATGGTATTATAAAATTATTAAGCTATCAAAAGACGGAGGCAGATTATGATACCCATAACAGAGATTCCCGAATTTATCCACGCTTTTGCGGGCATACCGGCTTTAAAAATGAACAGTTCGCAAAGAAGACATCTGGAGGAGTATTTAACGGGCCTTATAGTCTGCGATAATCATACGGTAGCAGCAATGAATGACCTGTTTACGGGACATAGGGATCAAAGCGCAAAAAATAATTTTATGACGGACTCTCCGTGGGACGACAAGAAGCTGGAAGAGGTACGAAACGAGCTGATACGGCAGGCAATAAAGAAGAACCGTATAAGCAAAGGCGCGTTAATTTTTGACGACACGCTTTTGCACAAGACCGGAAAAGACATAGCGTATACCGGTACTTTTTATGACCACTGTTCAAACAGTTACGTCCACGCGCAACAAATAGTAACGAGTCATTTTGTATGCCGGACTTTTCATGTGCCGCTTGATTTCGAGATATATCAAAAGGCAGAACAAATAAAAGAGAGTAATTTTATGACCAAGATAGAATTATTCAAGGTTTTGTTTGAAAATGCCAAGCAGAGGCAGGTACCGATTGAAATAGCCCTGATGGATTCGTGGTTTTTATGCAAAGAAACCGCTGATTTTCTTGAAGAAAAGAACCATTTTCCATATATAGCCGTGGCAAAAAGCAGCTTGCTAATGCATACACGGACAGCGGATATGTCACTGTCCGAATACGCAGCGTCCCTGCCTGCGAAAGCTTTTAAGAAAATAGAACTCGAATTACCGCAGGGACACAAGCGTTCTTTTTGGTATTTTACAAAATGCGTGAAATTAAAAACAATAGGAAAAGTACGCCTTGTAATAACTTATGAGGCTGATAAGATACGCGGAAAAAGCGAACCAAAATTCATGGTTACGAATCAAGCAACATGGGAGATACGGCACATATTAAGAGAATATGGCCAGCGGTGGTGCATTGAACGTTTCTATCAGGAGTCCAAACAACATTTGGGGTTAGAATCCTGTGAGCTGAGAAAGCCTCTTGGAATTCAAAGACATTTCCGGATGGTTTTTCCGGCCGACACGCTTCTTCAACTTAATGCTATGGTTGGCACTCTGACGAGGTGGTTCAAGACCAATGT
>CAZHOD010000076.1:0-6278 GCA_964534075.1 uncultured Spirochaetia bacterium | reverse complement strand
GTTAAATCTCTTTCCGGAAAGTGCAATATTGTTAAGAACCAGGTTGTCCGTTCTTTTATATCCTGGACGTTAAGGCAGTCACAGCTTCATCAGGAAGTGGACGACATTTTGGAGATGGCATTTTTACCACAAAAACAAATACGTTTTACTCTTATGGAGTAAATTTGCCAAAGTCGAATAAGGAAAAACACCACGAAAGGCACTGCCTCAAGCCTGCCTTCAGCAACGCCCGCCGATAAAAGCATGAAACATATATTCCCGACGGGTCAAACTCATTCATGGATTCATCAAGAAAAAGTACTTCAGGTTCGTGGATAAGAGTTTTTGCCGGTCCCGGCCTCTGCCTGTTGCCCAAAGACAGGTTCCCTGCCTTTATATTCCTGTATTTTCCCACCCGAAGCTTTTCTGTTACACAGCCTATGGCTGATGTTCCCTTTAGGCTGCGCAGCCGGGATACTACTTCAGGGTTTTCATATACAGTCAGGTTGTCATAAGCGCTGACAGATTCCCTAATATAACCCATTTTATGCCAAAGGCTGAAGTGTGATGAAACATCTTCACCTAAAAGGCTCACGCTTCCAAATGTGGGTTTTATCATATTGAGTATCATGCGTATGGTGGTTGTTTTTCCCGCTCCGTTAAGCCCCACAAATCCATTTATAAACGCCATATAAAAATTATAAACCATTGTCGGATTGCATGAAATTCTATGGTTTTATCTCTTTTTTAAAGATTTTGGCTGATGAGGGAATCGCAACTTTTGTACCTGCCTGCCCGCCGCCCCGCCTGTACGCCCCTAAAAAACGAATAATCAAAATCCCCTTCAGGGGCCGCCCTTACAAATATTTTTTTGCTCTGTCTGAAAAAAAATTTTTGTAGTTAAAAAAGAATATTTCATGAAGTAAAATTAATCAAAAGTAAAAGGCGCGAATCGATGGACAAGGAAAAAACATCGGTTGCCGCAAATACAAAAACAGGTACAAACCGTTCCCTACTTGAAAACACCATATTTTCCTGCTACAATTGAAAAAATTAAATATTCTTTCCCCAAAGGAAAAATGGAGTTGGAGAAACTGAATGCTCGACCCTGAATTTCTGAACAAGTTTAAAAACCCCGCCGGGGAAAAACCCGCCGGAAAAAAGCCGAAAGGCAGGGCACCCGGAGAAATAATAAAGAGAAACGGCACAAAATTCCTCATTACCGGGAAAACACAGGACATAAACCTGAACATCCCGCGCAGGGATATTTTTAAAAGTCATTTCTCAAACTGCCTCGAGCTCATTTACGGGGTACGTGAAAAAAAATCCCTCAAACTCGCGGAAAACGGCATAAAAACCCTGCACGACGCGTCTGTCATTGGCCCGAACAAAAACGAGGCAAAAAAAATACTCGCGTGCCTGGAAAACAGCATGGAGGAAATAAAACTCACCCTTTCTTCGCGTTTTTCCCCCTCACACAAACTTTTTTTCCTGCTTTTGTCCTATTATGAACCCGGGGACCTTTTGTTTGTCGACATAGAAACAAAATCTTTGAATTTCGAAACTGCTATAATACAAATCGGCGCGGGTTATTTTACAGGCGGCAAATTCAGGGTATCCCAGTTTACCGCGCTCGAAGACGCGGCTGAATACGAGCTTCTGGAGGAATTCAAAAAGCTTTTGCCCGGCAAAAAAGCCTTCGTAACATTCAACGGCCGCAGTTTTGATATCCCGTTCATAGACGGCAGGATGGGGTATTACAATTCATATCCGGATACCGACATTGTCGAAACGCAGAATTTTGACCTTCTGCATTTTTCACGGTGCGCCTTTAAGGGAAGTTACGAATCATTCCGCTTAAAGGAAATAGAAAAAAACATCCTCAAAAAACAAAGGACAGATGACATAGAAGGCGCTGAGGCGGAAATTTATTATTCCCGCTATCTGCAGACAAAAAATTTCAAATACCTCGAGCCCGTAATTTACCATAATTACGAGGATATAGTTTCGCTCGCCGTCCTTTTAAACAGGCTGATACGCGAATGGGCATAAAACACCTTATAAATTCACTCAAAAACACCGCTTTTTACAAAGGCCAGATACACGATGTCATACGATTAAAGGAAAAACCCGAAGAATTCACGGAAAACCCGCATTTTTCCCCCGCTATACAAAAATACCTTGAGTCCCTCGGAATTAAAAAACTTTATTCCCACCAGTCAGAGGTTATCAAAAAAATAAGGCAGGGTAAAAATACGGTGATAACCACGCCCACTGCCTCGGGAAAAACACTTGCCTTTAACATCCCGGTTCTGGAGGAAATCGAAAAACAAAAAGTTTCCGCGCTTTACCTTTATCCGGCAAAGGCACTTTCAAATGACCAGTTCGGCATACTGAATGACATGAAGGAAAAATCGGGCATAAATCTCAAGGCCGGCATTTATGACGGGGATACCCCTTCAGACAAAAAAAAATATATCCGGGAAAACTGCGACATAATAATCTCCAACCCCTACATGCTCCACCAGGTACTTCCCTACCACAATAAATGGAAAAAATTTTACAAAAGGCTGAAATATATAGTAATAGACGAGGCGCATAAATACAGGGGGGTATTCGGCTCGAATATCTCGCTGCTTATAAGGCGGCTGAAAAGAATCCTGAAAATTTATAAATCAGAACCCGTGTTTATCGTATCGACCGCTTCGCTTGCAAATCCCCTGGAATTTACCCGGAGCTTAACAGGCGAAACTTTTGGCCTTGTTTCAGAATCAGGCTCGCCTGCCGGTAAAAAATCGCTTGTTTTATGGGATTCGTCAAAACTGCCTGACCGTTCTGTTTCCACTCAGACAAAGGACGTGCTTTTGCACACGGCAAAAAACAATTTTCAGACTTTATGTTTTGTTATTTCCAGGCGCATGGCAGAACTTATACGGAAATGGGCAAATACGCAGGATAACTCTGTCAAAATACTGTCTTACCGCGCGGGCTACTCCCCGGCTGACCGGCGCGAAATAGAACAGAAACTTAAAAACGGCGAAATCAAAGGGGTTGTTTCCACTGAAGCGCTGGAGCTGGGCATCGACATAGGGCAGCTCGACATAATAATACTTTCGGGTTATCCGGGCACAATATCATCTTTCTGGCAGATGGCAGGCAGGGCCGGCAGAAAAATGCAGGAATCCGCGGTATTTTTCCTGCCGCATGAAGACGCCCTGCAAAAATACCTTTTGAAAAACCCTAAAGTTCTGACTGACATGAAATTCGAAAGCGCGGTAGCCTCGACCGCAAATACAAATATAAACACGGGCCATGTATTATGTTCCCTTTCTGAAGCGCCTGCCCGGGACAAAGAAATATTCGATGACATAGAAACCGGGGAGATAATCGACATGCTGGCTGAAAAAGGCCTTGTCACTGATACGCCGCGCGGCTACATATATTCCGGCGGCACCCGGCCCCAGGAAACCGTTTCCCTGAATAACATAGAATCCGGGGACATAAAAATAAAAGTAAACGGAAAAATACTCGAAACAATGAACCTTACGCGCGCTTTCCGGGAGGCGCACGAAGGCGCGGTGCATTTGCACAACGGCAAAACCTACGTAATATCACGGCTAAGCCCTGAGGAAGGCGCGGCCTACGCTTCAGAGGAAAAGGTGGATTATTACACGCAGGCGGTAAAAAATGAGGACGTAAAGATACTCGGGACAAAAGAAGTGAAAAATTTTGAACGCTTTACATTGAAATTCGGAAAAGTACAGGTTACGGAAGTATATAAAGCCTATAAAATAAAAAAATCCGGAGTGGTTATTTCGCAAAAGGGCCTTGCCCTTCCTCCCTTAAAATTCAACACAGAGGCGGCCTGGCTGGAAATCAATCCGGGAGCGCGGGAAAAATTACAATCCGAAAATCTTGATTTTGACGGGTCCCTCCACGCGGCGGAACACGGCCTCATAGCGCTTGCCCCTCTCATCGCTATGTGCGATACAAATGATTTGGGCGGTTATTCATACCCTGAATTCGGGGATGAAGGAATGCCGGTTATATTTATTTATGACGCGTATGAGGGCGGCATCGGAATATCAAAGGCGCTTTTTCACAAGTTCACCCTTCTCACCTCCGCAACAATAGAACTGATAGAAAAATGCGGGTGCGAAACAGGGTGCCCTTCGTGCGTTTATTCCGCGCGCTGCGGGAACAACAACAACCCCATAGACAAGGCAGGAAGCGCTGTACTGCTTCGGTATTTGGAAGAGTAGTTTTATTTTTGCAGGGACATTGTCCGGGTTTTGATGTTTTCGTCTTCGGGCCGCCACACAGGGCGGCCCCTACAAATACAAATAAACAAAATCTCCTGTAGGGGGCGTGCACCGCGCGCCCCGGGCTCGACCGCCATAAAAACAATTTCCATTCCCGTTAAAACGCGCAGCCTTCCGCCTTCGCTGTCAACCTGCGTAAAACTCCGGCTGACAGGAAAGGCTGCGGTTACAAATACGTTTTGTTTTTGTAGGGGAGCCCCTGCGTGGGCTCCCTGTTCTCTGCGGGCGGACATACCGCACAAACACTTCGTGTTATACAGCACAGGCATCCACTTTCGCTAAAGCTTCAGCAGACAGGCACAAGCCCGCCCCTGCTTGCGTAAAAAAGATTTTACTTTTTTTGCGCAAGCACCAGCCAGTCCCACGGATACGGTTCTTTCATCCATAGAGGCGGCCTGTTGAACTCCGTGTCCCAGTTATATTCCACCTTCTCTATATCCTCGACATGAAAACCGTATTTATTAAGAAAAATAATAAGTTCCTCTGACAAATAATGCTTGGTTGTAATCCCGTTTATGTTTACAAGCCCGTTCGAAACCGCCCCTTCTCCTTTGTCATGTTCCGGCTTTATGCCGTTGTTTATAGCCTCTGCCTGACCCATGCCCGCGTTTATGTTCCACTCAAAAAGCATGGAATTCGCGTAAAGCGCGGACTCCAGCGAAGGAACGACAATCAGAAGCCTGCCTTTTTTTGACATGGTAGATAATATATTCTTCAGTATTTTAACCCTTGTTTCATATGAATCGGATATAAGGACATTGGCGCACACCCCGAATTTTACGCCCTTTATTTTCATACTGCCCCTCGCCAGGTCCCCGGCCGAATAAATAATGTTCTTTCTGTTTTTGTTCTTTTTTTTAGCGGCCTTTATGAGTTCTCTTGAAAGGTCAAACGCGTAAACGCGTTTAAAAAAGCTGCTTAAAACCGGCAGGTAAATTCCGACGCCGCAGCCGAAATCGCATGCCGAACACCTTGCCGAGCCGTATTTTTCAATATACCATTTTATTTTCCTGTTCCTGTCACTGTCCAGCGAGCTGAATATCTCTTCCTCGTAATTCTCCGCCATATTGTCCCAGTATTCCTCGTTCATCGAGCTCATTTTTTACCTCCGTTTTTATGCCCGCGCGTTTACCGCAGAATATTTTCCTCCCGGCCTCCTGCCAGGGCCAGGGCAAAACAAATACTGTCCGCCTTCCCTTTCTCCCTGAATTCGGCGGCTTTTTCCGCCGTTGCCCCGTCAAGTTTTATCATTTCTATCGGAAGGCTCTTTACTGCTTTTTTTGCCCCGCAAGCGGCCCTGCCTCCGTATTTTTCCAGCACCTCCGAATAAAACATAAAATAATCATACGAGGAAAAAAGAAAATTTCTTCTCGCGCTCACCGCGTTTATAAACTCTCTTTTTATTTTTTCGTACCCTTTTTTCTTTTCCAGGTACCTCAAAAGCGCGGATATTGTTATAACTTTTTTCATTTTTTCCTGCCTTTTCCGAGCACTCCCGCCATGCTGTCAAAATAAGCCTCGTCAACCGGCCTGAACACCAGCTCATTTCCCCTTTTTTCCACGGAAAGGGCCGTGCCCTTTGTTATGTTAAGTTCCTTCCTTATTTTCGCGGGTATTACTATCTGCCCTTTTGATGTAACCGACGCTATTTTCATATGTGCCTCCGTTTATTAAAACCGTTTTATTCCATACATAAAATAACATATTTCATAAAGTATGTCAATTCTTTTTTTACATACTTTTTTTATAGGTAAGTCATAAATATAATGTCTTACATAAAAACGAATAATTGATCCGCTGCAGGGGGCCGCCCCTTTCTGAACAACGCGGATTTATTGGAGGGCTTGGCCGGCATAAATACAGAGACGGGGGTGGAACCCCGTCTCTACGAATACTCGTTGTTACGTGCGCATCCTAAAGGCAGCGCCTGCCAATACATTTTGTTTTTAAAGTCCGCCCCTACAAAAACAAATAAAC
>CAZHOD010000075.1:0-7637 GCA_964534075.1 uncultured Spirochaetia bacterium | reverse complement strand
CCTGTTTCCCCCTGTCTACGAGTTTTGTGATAACATCTTCTTTAATTCCATAGGTCACACCGTGCTCGGTAAGCGAATTTTTCACCGTATCTTCGGTGACTTCTTTGCCTCCGCCCTGCGGCGGGACGACTGTAGCCTGGGAGTACATTTCATCCGGCGTAATATTTACAAAAACCTGGCCGTCCTTTACCTCTATTTGTTCCTTTACTATCATAACGGGCTGTCCCGTGGCCTCTTTAACCGCGCGTTCCACCTCGTCCATATTCATATCTTTATCTTTATATACCTCTTTATCAAGCTCTTTTTTTACGGAATCAATCTCTACCTTTTTGCCTTTCCCCTTTGGCGGAAAAACAGTAAGATAAATTCCGTCTTCCTCCGCGTTAATAGTTGAATAGCCGTCCATGTCAACCATTATTTCACCTCTCCTGTTCCAGTTTTCTGAAACTGCTCCTTAGTTTCAGGATTATTTTAGTATGTACCTGGCAAACCCTCGACTCGGACAGGTTCAGTACTTTCCCTATTTCCTTGAGGGTAAGCCCGTCCCAATAATATGTTTCAAGAATAATTCTTTCTTCCCTGTCAAGGTTGTCGATAAATTCTGTAAGTTTTTCAAGAACCTGCTTTTTTTCGAAACTTCTATCAGCAGTAGCTTCTTCCCCCACCAAATCTTCGTAATAATACTTTTCCCCGTCGCTGTTTAAAATGCCTTCTTCAAGCGAAACGAGGGTAATACCTTTTATCTTTTGTAATATACCATAAAACTCTTTTTTTGTCATCCTTAATTCTTCTATAATTTCTTCATCCGTCGCGTCCCGGCCCAGCTCCGCCTCCAGCTTCATATAGGCGTTTTCTACTTTTTTTGCCTGTTCCCTCACGTTTTTAGGCAGTAAATCCTCTTTTCTCAGGGCATCGAGAACCGACCCTCTTATCCTTTTCGACGCGAACGTCTCGAATTTAATATTTTTCCCGGGGTCAAACCTTTCTATAGAACTGATAAGCCCTATTATACCCTCCACGTAAAGGTCATCCCTGCTGTTCGCCCTGACGTGATCAGGCAGGTAAGCCGTAATCCTGTCAGCGGTACTTTTCGCGAACGGGAGGTAATATTTTATAATCTCCTGCCTTTCCTTTTCGCCCCGGTTTTTACTGAATTTCCTCCATAATTCTTCTATGTTCGCCATTTATGATTTTTTCCCGGTATTATATATATCTTCAAAGCCTTCCTCACCGCCGACAGTATAATCTATCTTTTTTCCCTCTTGTTTTTTTTTCGGCGCCTTTCGCTTCTTTCTTTTTCCCGCTTCATTTCTAAACCCCGGCCCCAGGGTGGCAACTATAAGAAAATAACTTAAAAAAAGCACGGATGCCCCGGTTATTGTGGCGTAAAAAAATATTTCCACGACCTCCTTTTTAACTGCCAAAAGCCCGCCTATAAAAAAACCCATAATACCGCACAAAATCGATATTTCAACGGAAAGCTTCCTGTCTATTTTCATGTTTTTTCAGCCCTTCTTTTTTACGCCTTCCTTAAGTATGTACCTCACCAGCCTGTCCCTGTCCGGCTCGTCTATTTCCGTGAATTTTATCCTTATTTCGTGCTCATTGGGGCCCGGTTCATTGCTCCCCAGTACTTCTCCCGCGAGGTCTACGTTTTTATTATTTCCGTCCGGCACTTCTATGGATATTTCCAGTTTTTTCCCTTTTTCTATTTTTTTGGGTGAAAATATCACCATACCGTTTCCGCTTAAAGAATCCGTGTAGGTAATATTGGGCGGCGCCGCCGGGCTGGCAAATTTATCAATAATATATTTATACATAACCTTTATTCTTTTCTTCAGCCTTACAAAATTCCTTCTTTCATCCATTTCAAAACCTCCGTTTTTATATACAAAATAACGGGTACATCAACCGCCCGGCCGGGCCCCGCGGGAAACCCCGTTTTTTAATGCTGCCTGAATATATCAAAAACCTTCCTGAACGCGCCTCCTATTCCGGCGTTTTCACCGGTTGCCGCGGCCGCTCCACCGGACATCCTGTCGGAAACCTTTTTTGCTATATCTTTTACGCAACAAGACGCTTTGCAGGACGGGTGAAGCACAGAAAAAGGCTTCTGCGACATAACGCTTGTCAGCACGTTTTTATCCCTGTAAATAAAACCGTATGACTCGACAAAAGTATTAAGAAATCTCCTGGAAAGCAAAATAACCCTGGAATTTATTTCTTTGGCCTCCTCTTTTGTATTGACCATATTGACCACCAGTTTCAGGGGGACTTTCCTTTTGCTTAATGAAACAACTTTTATCAGTCCGTAGGCGTCCATAAGGGCGGTGGGCTCCGGTGTTGTAATTACAATGGAATAATCCGACGCGTAAATAAAACTGAGGGTGTTTTTGGATATACCGGCGCCCGTGTCTATCAGGACTATGTCCACCATATCCTCAAGTTCCGCTATTTTTTCTATAAACCTGGCCCTCTGCTGATTGCTCAGGTTAACCAGTTCTTTTACCCCGGACCCGCTCGCTATTACCTTCACGCCGTATTCGGTCTCGGTAATTATGTCCCTCATCTCTTTTTCATCCTTAATTACATGAGAAAGGTTGTATTTCGGGTTTATACCGAAAATAATATCTACATTAGCCAGCCCGAGGTCAGCGTCCAGAATCATTACCCTGTTGCCCATTTTAGACAGTTCTATGGCGAGGTTTACCGTAGTGTTGGATTTTCCGACACCTCCTTTTCCGGAGGCGACCGCTATCACTTTAGCGGCTGTTTTCCTGTTATTCCGCGGATATTCCTCCTCATTTCTTTCCGCTGTTCCTGCCTCTGCCCTTTTTGCCCTTACCAGCTCTCTCAGCTTCTCTGCCTGATCCACGATTCAAAATCTCCTTTTAATATTAATCTTGCTATTGCTTTGGGATCCGCTATTTCTATATCATCCGGGACCGTCTGCCCGACGGACATATAGGAAATGGGTATGCCTCCGGACCCGACCGACAGGTTCAAAAGCAGCCCGTAATTTTTTGTCTCGTCAAGTTTGGTAAAAAGCACCCGGTGTATCGGCACTAAACCGAAATTGTTTATAACGCTTAAAGCGTCGTAATATTTGGTTACGGCGCTCATGACAAGATGTGTCTCGACCGGAGAATAAACTTCAAGGAATTCCTTTAGCTCGACCAGGTGCTTTTTGTTCCTGGGACTCCTGCCGGCCGTATCCAGAAAAATCAGGTCCTTATCTATATGTTTATTAATAACCTTTTTAAAATCCGAAGGGGTCATGACCAGTTCGACGGGTATACCGATAAGATCGCCGTATTTTTTCAGCTGAAGGTCCGCCGCTATCCTGTATGTATCCGCGCTTACAAGCACTACATTTTTGTTTTCCACAAGGGAATATTTCGCGGCCAGCTTGGCTATTGTGGTTGTCTTGCCCACGCCCGTCGGGCCTATGAATGCTACTACTTTGGTTGTTCCCCGGGGGTTTTTAACAGGGCCGGAAGTTTGAATCATACCGGCTATATAGTCAAAAAGATAATTATCAATATATGATTTGTTGTTTATCTGAGCCTCTGAAACCTGCGAATTCATGTTCTGAAGGATTCTGAAAACAAGCTCCTCTTCGACACCGTTATCCAGAAGAAGCTTCTGCAGCCTTCTTAACCCTCCCCCAAGCGAAAGGCCTGCCTTGCCGCCGATCTCCTTAACCGGCTTAAACGCGGTATTAAGCGATATTTTACCTTCATTAAGCTCCCTCGCAAGCGCCTCATTTTTGAGGCTTATATCCTCCACCCTTCTGTAAGAATCAAAAACTTCCATGTCCCGACCCCCTGATGAAGAACGAAAATCCGGAGTTACGCTCCGCGGAGCCGCGGGTTTTTCCCGGACTTTAGCGGGAGAAGATTTTTCCACATTCATATCGATTCCCGCTGTCACCTCGGCTTTTTCCTTTCCGAAAACACCAAAAACCCCCCCTTTTTTGAATTTTTTGGTATGAAGTATAACAGCTTCCGGGCCAAAGTCCTTTTTTACCCGGGCAAGCGCCTCCTGAAGCGTATCGCCCTCGAACTTTTTAATCCTCATTGCCCCGCCTTTACTACCCCGGCGGACCTTACCTCGACTTTTGGCAGTATCTCGCTGTAGGAAAGAACCGCGAGGTTCGGAAGTACTTTTTCGACTATTTTTCTGAAGTAACTCCTTATGAGTGGTGAACAAAGGACTACCGGCTCGTATTCTTTACCTATATTTTTCCTGTACTCGGATATTACACTGTTATAAACTGCCTGCACCATTGCGGGGGGGAGCCCGGCCGCGGACGGCTTTTCCGCGTCCTTTATAGAATCCACCATTTTCTGTTCCAGGTCAGGGTCTATAACTATCGCGTGAATAATCCCGTCTTTGGAGTAATTATTGGTAAAATTACGGGCCATCGCCTGCCTGACAAACTCAGTAAGTATTTCCGGTTCTTTTGTTGTTTTCGCGTAATCAGCCAGCGTCTCGAATATGGTAACAAGGTCCCTTATGGAAACCTTTTCCTTAAGTAAGTTTTGCAGTACTTTTTGCAGCTCCCCGACGCCCAGTGCCCCCGGTATAAGCTCGTCTACAACCGCGCTGTTGGTCTTCCTCACCATATCTACAAGCTTATGAACATCCTGCCTTGTGAGAAGCTCGTCTGTATGCGCCTTTATTACCTCGGAAATATGAGTGGAAATTACCGAAGGCACGTCAACCACCGTATACCCTTTCAGTTCCGCGTTTCTTTTCTCTTCCTCTTTTATCCACTTTGCCGGAAGGTTAAAGGCCGGATCCCTGCCCGCTATACCTTCTATGTCATCCGCGGAAGAGCCCGGTTTCATCGCCAGGTAATAACCTGTCTCCACAATTCCCCTGCCCACTTCCGCCCCTTTTATTTTTATTACATATTCATTTGAATTAAGCTGCATATTATCCCTTATCCTTATGGGCGGAAGCACGAGCCCGAAATCCAGGGCCGTCTGCTTTCTTAACATTGTTACCCGGTCGAGGAGATCCCCGCCCTGCGAGGGATCCACAAGAGGTATAAGAGCGAAGCCTATTTCAAGCTCCATTGTATCTACCTGGATAAGAGGCATGACATCTTCCGGTTCCTTTGAGTCTCCTTTTTTATCCTTTTCCTCCGGTTTTCCTTCTTCTTTTTCCTTCTGTATGGTAGCGTTAAGTGTATAAGCGGTTATCCACGCGATTATAGCGAGAATAATAAAAGGCACCTTAACAAGCCCGGGGAAAACCATCCCCATCAGAAATAAAACTATTCCCACAAGGCCTATTGCCCTGGGCTGAGAGAGCAGCTGCCCCGCGAAATCCTGGCCCAGGTTCGCGTCGGAGGCGGCCCTGGTGACAATTATACCCGTACCGACAGAAAGCAACAACGCAGGTATCTGTGTAACGAGCCCTTCGCCTATTGTCAGTATTGTATAGGTTTTCGCCGCTGTCGCCGGGCCCATCTCATGAAGGAACATCCCTATGAAAAAACCGGCGATTATATTGATAAGTACAATAACAATAGCGGCAATCGCGTCGCCCCTTACAAATTTAGCCGCACCGTCCATTGCCCCGTAAAAATCAGCCTCTTTTTCTATATTTCGCCTTCTGTTCCGCGCCTCCTCGTCGGTTATAAGCCCCGCGTTTAAATCGGCGTCTATTGCCATCTGTTTACCGGGCATGGCGTCCAGGGTGAACCTGGCAGCGACCTCGGCGACCCTCTGGGCGCCCGATGTAATAACCACAAACTGTATGACAATAATTATGGTAAATATTACAAGGCCGACAATAACCCCGGTAAGGTCCGCCGCGCCCACAACAAACCCGCCGAAAGTTTTAATAACCTCGCCGCAGTCCATGGGCTGGCTCAATATAAGCCTGGTGGCGGAAATATTAAGCGCCAGGCGGAAAACCGTGGTTATAAGCAAAAGCGCGGGAAAAGTGGAAAACTGAAGCGGCTCTCCTGTATAAAGCGTAATCAAAAGCACGGCCAGGGCCAGGGCAATATTTATTATAAGCAGAAAATCAAGCAGTAGCGGCGGCACCGGCACAACTATCATAAGCACTACAGCAACTATAGCTATAACTATGATAAGGTCCACCGACCTTCTTAACGCCATTCCAAAACCGGCTCCGCGCTGTTGTGCTGCTCCGTTAGCCATATTTAATTACCTCCGGGATTGGGCAACAGGCCATTTTCACCCATATTGCTGTTATTATGCACTGATTTTCCGTTTTCTTCAAGGTTTATTTTTCCTTTTGCCTGGTATACATACGCCAGTATTTCAGCTACTGCCTGAAAAACATCGGACGGTATCTCCCAGCCGATTTCCATTTTTACAAGCACCCTTGCCACGGGAGGGTTATGTACTATAATTACGCTGTTATCCCTTGCTATGTCTTTAATTTTTTCCGCCATGAAATTAACCCCCTTTGCCACCACCACAGGGGCGTTGTCCTCTCCTTCTTTATACCTTATAGCAACCGCTATATGAGTGGGGTTCGTTATGACAACATCAGCTGACGGTATTTCGGATATCATCCTTTTTCTTGCCGCCTCTTTCTGTATGTCCTTTATCCTGGACTTTATCAGGGGGTCGCCCTCAAGCTGTTTATGTTCGTCCTTAACTTCCTGTTTGCTCATTTTAAGCTTGTCCTCGTACTCGTACTTCTGGAAAATATAATCTATCACAGAAAACACGGCAAAAGCGGCTATTACCTTAAGCCCCAGCCCGAAAACAGAGGATGCCGCGAAAGTAAAATAAGTATTTATGTCCATAAGCGGTGTTAAAAATATTTCGTCGAATATCTTTTTTATGGTGGAATAAAATATATAGCCGATAACCCCTATCTTTACAATCGATTTAGCGAACTCAAAAAGTATCCTTTTTGAAAACATCCTCTTAAAACCCTTTACGGGGCTGACCTTTTCAAAAGAAGGCTTCATGGGCTCAAAAGTAACCTTAAATCCCACCTGGGCTATATTTATTATAATTCCCGCGATAAACACGGCCAAAAGTAAAGGTAAAACTATTATAATGAGGCGGGTTATCAGAAAGAAAATCAAGTGCCCCATAGCGTCAGGCGTCACGTCGAGAACCAGCGCGTTTCCCCAGAAATGCGCGGAAAGGCCCCTGATATATTCCAGCATATGGCTTCCTGCCAGTTTTAATATAATCATGGCCACAAGCACGTTTACCAGGGTATTTATTTCGACACTCCTGACTACCTGCCCTTTTTTTCTCGCTTCTTCCCTTTTTTTTGGTGTTGCCTTTTCTGTTTTTCCCGGTTCAGCCATTTAAGACACCCTCATACTCCGTATTAAAAAATAAACATCTTCCCACATAGTGGACAAAAGCGTATGGAACATATTGATAAGTATCGGCAGGGAAATAAGCACCGCCGCTATTCCCACCATTATATTGAGCGGAAGCCCGACTATAAAAACATTCATCTGTGGTATTGTCCTCGCTATAAAACCAAGGGTAATGTTTGTCAAAAAAAGCGCCAGGGTCGCCGGCCCGGCTATTTTAAAAGCGACAAGAAAAAGCTGTGAAAAAAGCTCGGAAAGCCTGCCCGCGGTAGCGGCTGAGAAACCCGTATGCCCAATAGGCGCGAGC
>CAZHOD010000074.1:2721-7707 GCA_964534075.1 uncultured Spirochaetia bacterium | reverse complement strand
ACACCTCCTGTTTATTCAGCCGATAATTTACTCCGGCTGTTTTTACGCTTATTTAAAGTTATAAGCTTTAACTTGCGCGCCCGCAAACCTGATTTTAAATTTATAAGAGCCCCGCTTCTTTGTGTTTTGCCTCGATGTCATTGGCAAGCCTGTCGAGTGCCTCAAAATCCGTCTTTTTCGGAAAACCTTGTGCCAGCACAGGCTCCAAAAGCTCGGCCTTAAAATTACCCGTAAATTTTTCGAATTCCGAAGAGGCCTTTTCCCCCCATCCGTATGAAGATATAAGTGAGACAAATTTTGTCTTTGGCCTGAGCGCGTTCGCGAGGTAAACAGCCGACGCGCCTATGGGCTGCATTCCCGCGAGCATTGTAGCGGCTCCCACGACAAGCGTGGCCGCGTCCACAAGCGACATGGCCAGCTCCCCTGTATCAGTAACAGCGAGATTGTAATATTTGACATTAATATTCCTGTCCGCCAGCGCCTCGCTCAAATACCCCGCCATTTTTTTTACTGAAGCGTGCATTGAAATATACGCTATAACCGCCTCGTTCTTAACAGCGTCTGAGGACCACTCCTTATAGGCATTAATAATGTCTCGCGGCTTTTTATAAATTATACCGTGGGAGGGCGCTATTGTATCGATATCGTATTTTTCCACTTTTTCGATATTTTTTCTTACTATATTACGAAATGGAGACATAATCTCGGCGTAATACCTTTTCGCGGGTATGTAAAAATGTTCCTGGTCGAAAATATCCGTTGTCGCGGTATGAGAGCCGAAAAAATCGCAGGGAAAAAGCACCTTATCCTCGCGCGCGTAAACAGCCATTGTCTCGGGCCAGTGTGCCCATGGTATGTCGAAAAATTCCAGCGTTTTTCCGCCCAGATCAAGGGTATCCCCTTCCTTTATTGTGGTAATTTTATCTCCGGGTATAAGGAGGTGTTCTTTGAGCATGTGTGTGTTTTTTTTGTTTGTTATAACTTTCGCTTTACTGTATTTTTCAAGAAGGCCGGGTATCTCCCCGGAATGGTCCTGCTCAGCGTGGTTTGAAATTATATAATCTATGTTATCAACCCCGAGTTTTTTTAAATTCATATAAAGCTGCCCCTTTACCACGGGCTCCACAGCGTCGATAAGGGCGGTTTTATCCCTGCCTTTTACAATATAAGCGTTATAACTGGTTCCTCCGGGCAGGTGGATTATCTCGTCAAAAAATTTTCTTTCCGCGTGAAGCGCCCCCGCAAAATAAATACCTTCCTTGACTTTCCTTATCATAATCTTTCTCCTTTTTATTAAAAATAATTATTTTTTCCGGGACGGCAAAGCCCCGCCGCCTTACCGGCCCTTATTTATTTCACGGCCGCCGCGTTTTTTTCTTTTCCGCGCATTTCCCGCATATCCCGCGGAAATAAACATGCCGGTCAAAAACCTCCGCTCCTTCAAGGCCTTCGAATTTACAAAAATCACCCCTGATTTGAACGTCCTGTACAGCCCCGCATTCCACGCATTTAAAATGAGCATGCTGTCCGGTATCGGCGTCGTACCTTACCTCATTTTCCTCTATGACAACCTCGTCGGCTATGCCTTCATCCGCGAAAAGCCGAAGGGTATTATAAATACTCGTCCTGGAAAGCGTGGGCATTTTCTGCCTTAAATCCTTATACACCATATCGACTGTAGGGTGGTTCCTTTTATCCTCCAGGTGTTGATACACCTTTATCCTTATTAAGGATGGCCTTATACCCTTTTGTTTTAAAAATTCCGCTGTTTCCCTGTTTTTTTCTTCCTGCTCCATGTTAATAACCTTTCATGTTAACCGGCTGCCCGGGGCGCGCCCGCGCAGCCGGCTCGAAACAATTACAGCTTTTTGTGGCAAAACCACCAGTCATAGCATTCGAATTCCTTTGTATTTCTCCTCTGTTCCGCAGTTTCCTCGGTGCCCGCGGGCGGAATTATAACATGGCCGCCCACAAGTTCGTTTTCCGGCCAGTTCGCGGGCATGGCAACTTTTTCCTTTTCCGCAACCCGGAAAGCCTTTATCATTCTTATAAATTCATCTATATTTCTTCCCAGTTCCTGCGGATAATAAAGAATGGCCCTTACAATTCCTTCCGGATCGGCTATTATTACAGCCCTAACCGTGTTCGTGCCTTTACCCGGATGGATGAAACCGAGTACTTTTGATACGCCGCCCATATCGTCGGCAATTATGGGAAATTTTATTTCCTCTTTCAGTTCTTTTTTTATCCATTCGGTCCATTTAATGTGCGAGTGTACCTGGTCTATGCTGAGCCCTATAAGCTCGCAGTTCATTTTTTTAAACTCTTCGTGTTTTTTCGCGAAAGCAACGAACTCAGTGGTACAAACCGGGGTAAAATCTCCCGGGTGAGAAAACAGAATAAACCATTTTCCTTTATAATGTCCGGGAATGTTAAGTTTGCCGTGAGTTGTTGCCACCTCCATGTCCGGGATTCTGTCGCCGATCAAAATCTTTTTTCCTTCCTTTTTCTCGCTTTCCATCCTTACACCTCCATAATTTGTATTGATTACACTTTTGTAATCAATACAACTATACCATTTCCCCCTTCTGTTGTCAAGCTTTTTTTATAAATCTATTCCAAAAACCCTTCGCGCCATAGTACCTACAATAAATGAAAGCAGTATAACGGCAAAACACAAAAGGAACATTTCAAAAAATACCTTTTTGTAAACCTTTTCCTGCACAACAGACTCAAAAAACGTAAACAGCAATATTATGATAAATACAGCGGCCAGCGATATTCCGAGGGAAAAAAAAGGCCCTTTAAATATCAAAAACGGAAGTATAAGGATAATAACAACCGTCAGGTACATACCGCCGGTATAAATGGCGGCCTTTAAAGGGCTCTGAATGCTGCCCTCTGCTTTTTGTGAAAGGTACTCGGAAGCCGCCATGGAAAACGAGGCGGCTATTCCGGTTATCAGCCCGGCCGCGCCTATAAGTTCGGTATTCCTGAGCGCGAAGGTGAACCCCGCGAGCGCTCCGGTAAGCTCCACAAGCGCGTCATTGAGCCCGAGCATCATAGAGCCTATGTAGCTTAATTTTTCTTCCTCAAGCATTTTTGCGAATTCTTTTTCATGTTTTTTCTCGTCCCTTATTATGGCATTTATTTCCTTTACCACATTTTTTAGGCCGGTATATTCCTCCTTGGATTTTGCCTCTTCCTTTTCAAGAATTTTAATGACAAAAGTGAGCCCAAAAATTTTTCCCCATATAAAATAAAAAAATTTTTTTATTCTGAAAGCCGGCATGTCCCTGCCTGTATACTTTTTAAAACTGTTATAATGCCGCCTCTCGTCTCTCGCTATTTTTTTAAGCACTTTTTTATTGTTAGCCGGCGCTGTTTTCGCGAGGAGAAGATATGTTTCCTCGGCTGTTTTTTCCAGTCTCTGAAATTTTATTATTGCCTTCCGCCTTTTACCGCTGTTCATTATTGCTCTCCCCGTAAAATCGCATCGAACTGCCCGGAAGCGTCCTCACCCGATTTTATGTATTTTTGCACTTTCACGTAACTGCCCGTATCGCCGAGAAGCATGGAGCCTTTTACAGCGTTATTTTTTATCACAAGTTTTTTATACACCTCACCGCTTTTTTCAATAAGTTCCTTTTCCCCTTCCCCCGCTTCTGTTTTTCCGGCTGAAGCAAGGTTTATACCCGCCACTTTAAGTTTAGTGGCCATAACAGTGCCGCTGTAAGCCGGCCCCTGCCCGGATACGGCCCGGCCGCACGCGCTTCCCTGCCCCACTGCCGCCGGCCATATACCGTAAACCCTGCCTTTATACTCTGCTATATCCCCGCACGCGTAAATATCCTTTACATTTGTTTCCATTAATTCGTTGACTATTATACCCCTGTCCGCCTTGATTGCCGTACCCTCGATTAAAGACAGGTCCGGCCGTACACCTGCCGATACAACGGCAAAATCCGTTTCAACAGGTTCGCCGTTTTCAAAATTTATCCTGAGTTTCCCGCCCTCTGTTTTATCAATGCCGGAAGTTTTCCTGGGAAAAAGAAATTTAATGCCTTTTTTCTCCAGCATGCCGGTTAAAACTCCGGAACCCGGCCCGTCGAGCTGCCTGGGAAGAAGCCGGTCAAAAAACTCTATAATTGTTATGTCTTTTCCCCTTGCTGCCAGGGCCGCGCCGGATTCTATTCCGAGCAGCCCTCCCCCTATTATCACGCCCTTTTTTCTGTCCCGGGAGTATTCAAGTATTTTATCCGCGTCCTTTATGGCCCTGAGGGTAAAAACGCCTTTTGAGGACGCTCCGGCAAAAGGTGGGACAAAAGAACGGGCACCCGCGGCTATTACAAGCCTGTCATAAATAATATCCTCTCCCGGGCTGATTTTTATCTTTTTACCGTCGGCATCTATTTTCGTTACCCTTGTCCCGAGTAAAAAGCTTATTGAATTTTTATCGTACCATTCTTTTTTTCGCACGGTAATATCGTCCACCGACGCTTTTCCCGCCAAATATTCTATGACACGCGGGCGGTAATAATGATAATACGGCTCATCGCTGACAATGATAATATCAGCTTTGGGGTTATTTTTCCTTATTTCCCGCGCCGCGGATATACCGGCTCCGCCGTTGCCTATTATTACTACCCTCACTAAAATTCAGCCTTCAACTTTTTCAAAATCCGACTTCGAGGCCCCGCATTCCGGGCACACCCAGTCTTCAGGAATGTCCTCAAACGCCGTTCCCGGTTCCACGTCATTTTCCGGATCCCCCTGATCAGGGTCATACACATAACCACATACAACGCATTTCCATTTTTCCATAAAGCACCTCCTTAATTTAAGCAGCTATGCTGCGAATATAATAGGTTTTGTGCGGTGGTCCGTTACATTTGGTTTTTCCAAATGTTACGGAACATTACCCTGCGGGCAAAGCACCTCCTTAATTTAAGCAGCTATGCTGCGAATATAATAGGTTTTGTGCGG
>CAZHOD010000074.1:0-2621 GCA_964534075.1 uncultured Spirochaetia bacterium | reverse complement strand
TGGCCCGTTACATTTGAAAATTATTTCCATTTCCATTCCTATTTCCATTAAGGACAAATCCAATTTTTATTTTTAATTTTCAGTTTTAAACTCTAAGCCTCCTCATCCGCCCTCTCACTATATCATCAATCCGTAATCGTGTCAATTTTGTAACCGGTACAACTTTAAACTTTTTCCTCGGGTTTAACTTAACCTTTTTTTCCGAACAGGCCGTAAACCTCGGCTTTGGCTATTATATGCCCTCCCATCGCCGCTTCAAGCTCTAATTTCGACGGCGGCTCTTTCAGCCCCAGTTCGTCATCAAGCGCGTAAACCCTGAAAAAATACCTGTGAACGCCCGATGGCGGGCACGGGCCGTTATAGGAAACTTTGTCAAAATTATTTTTACCCTCTTTTCCCGGCACGGTATCCTCTCCGATTTCTTCTGTTGGCTCTATATTATAAACAACCCAATGTGTCCATGTGCCTGCCGGCGCGTCCGGGTCATCCACAATAAGCGCCAGAGATTTCGTGCCCTCCGGAATACCGCTTATTTTCAGCGGCGGATTTACGTCTTTTCCCTTACAGGTATATTTATCATCCATCATGTTACCTTCCGCAAAAGCCGGGCTGGTAATCATCATACTTTCCACCTCCTTTATAAAATTATACTCTTTTCAAAAATGCGCTTTATTCTTTGTTTCCGTAAAAATCTAGCCTTTTTCCGCTATTTTTCCTGGCATGACGCGCAGTAATACGCGCTCCTCCCCCCTGCCTTGATTTTTTTAACCCCGCCTCCGCATTTCGGGCATTTTCCGTTTTTCTTTCTGTTTGTCAGAAGCCAGGTTCGCGGCAATTTACGCGGGTCAGCATTTTTTTTAATTGCTTCCTTTAATACCTTTTCTGTATTTCTGTACAATTTTCTTAAACCGGCCCCTTTTAATTTGTTCATTTTTACCGCGGGATGAACTTTTGACTGAAAAAGTATTTCGTCGGAATATATGTTTCCTATGCCCGATATTTTATCCTGTGACATAAGAAAATTTTTAACACTGCCGGAATAATTTTTCCCTTCTCTTTCAAACACCCCGCGGCCTGCTTTTAAAACGTCCGGCCCGATTTTCTTTTTCTTTATGTATTCTCCGGGGCTTTCGATTGCCTCGATTTTACCCAGCATCCTTTTCAGGATATAAGATAACTTTTTCCCGCTGTCGAACGAAAAAAGCACCTTTGTATACGGCGGCTCTTTTTCTCTGCCGGAAAAACATTCCACAGCGCCGGTCATGCCGAAATGAAGCGCGAACCAGCCTCCTCCCGCAAATTTCAAAAACAAATTTTTTCCCCGCCTTATGATTTTTTCAACGGATTCCCCCTTTAATTTTCCGAGCGCCTTTTTTGTGTCCACACTCTTTACTGCCCTGTCATCCCTGACCCGGGCTCTTTTAATTTTTTCGCCCTTTGCGCATTTTAACATTTTTTTTCTGTATACTTCCACATCCGGAAGTTCCGGCATATAAACACCTCCTTTTATTTATTCCCCCTGCAGGGACAAACCCATACCTGCCATACATAATTTCAACCAAGTATGGTGTTTGTCCGGTATTTAATATTTGTGTTTTCGGGCGGACACATGGATCCGCGCCTACTCTATCCTGATTTTTCCCGGCCGCGCAGCCGCGAAGCTGCCGAAACAGGCGGCTCCTGCAAAGAACATTAATTTTCCCTTATTGACTGAAAACCCCAACTATTTTCACACCATATAATTAATGTCGTATGTATACGTCGGAAAAGCCCAAACCATTTTTTTCAGTTCTTTGCGCGTAAGCCCCAGCCTTATTGCCATGGCAAAAACATTGATAACTTCTTCCGCATTAAGCCCCATTAAATGCGCGCCGATTATTTTGCCGGTATCTTTTTCAAAAATCACCTTATAAAATCCGTATTTCTGGTTCATTCTTCTGTGGCTCATCCATTTGGACATATCGCCTTTTTTCACTGTGTAATTTATTTTTTTGTCCTGCGCCTTCTTTTCCGTCAGCCCCGCGCCTGCCGCGGGCGGATATGTAAAGACCGCGCTTGGCACGCCCGTATAATCGCTTTTTCCCTTTTCCTTTTTCAGTATATTGTCGGCTATTACAGTGCCTTCCATACCGGCTACAGGGGTAAGGTACGCGCCTTTATTATCGACATCCCCCCCGAAATAAACGTTTTCGTTTTCCTCTGCCTGCATGAACTCATTCACCTTTATCTTCCCGTTTTCGGCGGATATGCCCGCCCTGTCAAATTTAAGCCCGTCTGTATTCGGCACCCTGCCGGCCGCCTGTATAACAAGGCCGCAGCTGTATTTTTTTGAGCCGTTATCACCGGCGTGCACAATATACCCGCTGTCTTTATCAGGAGTTATTTTATGAACCGCGCTGTTGATATTGATTTTTATCCCCGCCTCTTCCGAAGCTTTTTTTACGGCGCCCACTATACCGCTGTCAAAACCTCTCAGCACTTCGCTTCCTGCCTCCAGAATAGTAACATCCGCGCCCGCTGCCGACGCTATATGGGCGAGTTCAAAGGCAATATAACCTCCGCCCGCAAAAACGATTTTGTCCGGCATTTTGTCCATTTTCATAAAATCATCACTGGTTTTC
>CAZHOD010000073.1:0-7768 GCA_964534075.1 uncultured Spirochaetia bacterium | reverse complement strand
TTACAACAAAGAAAAACGAATAATAAGCGCGAATAATGAGGCAATACGTTCATACGGGTTTAACCCGGTGGGAATGCACCAGGATGAAATTATAAAAAAGGTTTTTGCCGACCCCAAAACCGGGGAAAAGATCGACTCAAGGGACCTTTCGTCGTCCATGGCCCTCGAAGGGAAGACAGTAAAAGACAGGCCCTATTACATGTTTGACAAAAACGGGGAAAAAAGGCATATAAACGTAAATACCGCGCCTATTTATTTCAAAGGGGAAGTGGACGGCGCTGTGGCCGCCTGGCTGGACGTAACTACGCAAAAGAAAGTTGAGAATGCCCGGGAGGAAATGCTGCGGGAAATCGAGAAAATATCTTTTGAAAACGAAAAAAGTGCCAGGGAATTCGAAATCATTGTTTCATCCATAAGCGAGCCCATTCTTATTTACGACACGAAAGGCGTGGTTTATAAATCCAACAAAGCGGCGGAGGCGTTTTACGGTTTTTTACCCGAGGGCATGCGCAAAAGCGAGCTTTTAAAAAAAGTCAGGTTTAAAAAAACAGAAGACAGAAAGGGCGAAAAAGGCAAAAATGTATACGAGGCGGAGACGCCGAAAGGAAAAAGAAAGCTCTCCGTTACATTTGCCCCTCTTATAATAGATAAAAAGCAAAACGGGGAGATCGTTTTATGGCACGATATTACGGACCTTAAAAACAGGGAAAAGAGCCTGATAGACGGCCAGAACGTTTTAAAGGAAGAAGTTGATAAAGGGGATGAAAAACTCGAAAAAATAAATAAAATGCTCAGGGAAAAAGTGCGCGAGCACAGGAAAATAAGCGAGCTGTGGGAAAGGGTGTTTTCGAACACCCAGTTTTTAATAGCGTATCTTGACAGAAATTTTAATTTTATCAGGGTAAATCACGCGTACGCCGAGGCGGATAATAAAAACGAGTCTTTTTTTCCGGGGAAAAACCATTTTGAGCTGTATCCCGACAACGAAAACGAGGATATTTTCAGGACAGTCAGGAAAACAGGGAAACCTTATTTTGCTTTTTCAAAGCCCTATACCTATCCGGGTAAGGATAAAAACAGAGTTACTTACTGGGACTGGAGCATCCAGCCCGTACTCGGCCCGGATAAAACCCCCGAAGGATTTATTTTTGTGCTGATCGATGTTACCAAGAGAAAAGAGGCCGAGCAGCAGCTCGAAAAGGTAAAGGAAAATATGGAAAAATCAAAACGCCTTTCGGACATGGGAGCCCTTTCAGCCAATATCGCGCACGAGCTCAGAAACCCGCTTGGTGTGATAAAAACCGCTGTTTATAATATAAAAAGGAAGGTAAAGGACGGCTCCATAGACAAAAACGTAAAAAATATAGAAAAGAAAATTGAGGAATCAATCCAGATAATAAATAACCTGCTTAATTTTACAAGGATAAGCAAGCCTAACCCCGAAAGTATAAAAATATATGATTTTATTAACGAAGCTGTTTCGGAAGCAGCCAAACGTTTTGCTGACAAAAAAATAAAGTTCGAGAAAAAAATATCCGCCCTTAAAAAAAGGCGCGTGGAAGCTGATTCGTACCAGCTAAAAGAAATTATAAACAACCTTTTGAACAACGCCGCGCAGGCCGCGGACGAAGGCGGAAAGGTAAGTGTCGCGGGAAAAATAACAAAATACAGCATATTCGAGCTAAAAGTAGAGGATAACGGGCCGGGTATAAGAGATGACGTGCTTAAAAAGGCGTTCGAGCCCTTTTATACCACCCGGTCAAAGGGAACCGGGCTCGGCCTGGCGATATGCAACGAACTCGTAAGGCTTCACAACGGCAGGGTCTGGCTTAAAAGAAAAGGGAAAAAAGGCACGATCGCGGCCATATATTTTCCGGCAAAGGGGGCGTAAAAATGAAAAAGATGCTTTTAATAGATGATGACAGGGAATGGTGCGAGGAAATAGCGGATGTTTTAAAAGATGAAGGCGTCGCGGTAAAACCGGTTTATGACGGTGTAATAGGGGAGATGGAGGCGGAAAAATACCTTTATGACATTATGCTTATTGATTTGAAAATGCCGGGTATCAACGGGTTTGAACTTATAAAAAAATTAAGGGAAAAAAATATTCCCGCGAAAATAGGGTGCGTAACCGGGAGCATACTGGGTAAAAATATACCGGGTGAAAGGTTTATAACCGAAAACCAGGAAAAAGAACTTTATGACCTTACGGATAAGGTTTTCCAGAAACCACTCGATATCGAGGAACTAATAAAATTCGTGAATGATTGAAAACCCGGATCCATAAGAATGATTCCATCCGCCTTCACCATGGTTTCGGCGGGCATGTATTCCAAATTTCATATTCCGGAATTCAAAACAACTGCTTAAAATTCTGATCAAAAAGTGCTGTTTGTTTTTTGCTGTTTAATTCTTCTATGTTTATATTTTGTATTTCGCCTCTTTGTGTATTCACAGTTTTTCCCCGTGTAGAAAAAAGTCAACAAACCCCCGAAACATACTGTTATATGTGTATTTTATGTTTCCTATAATAATCACAAAAATAAAAGAGGTGAAATATGTACCATAACAGGGAGGTTAAAGATATTTTCAGGGAGTTCGGGACCAGCGAGCAGGGGCTCTCACCTAAAGAGGCGCAAAAACGTTTTGAAAAATACGGGCCGAACGCCTTTAAAAAGGGAAAAAAGACTTCTGCTTTTGAAATTATTTTACACCAGTTCGCGGACCCTCTTATATATATACTCATAATAGCCGCTGTCTTTACCTTTTTTATAAAAGAATACATAGATATGTGGGTAATTCTTGCCGTAATAACAGTAAACGCGATAGTGGGTTTTTTCCAGGAATTCAAGGCTGAAAAAGCCATGGACGCGATACGCTCGCTCGCCGCGCCAAAGGCGACGGTATTGAGGAACAGGGAAAAAGACAGGATAAATTCTGAAAAACTTGTGCCCGGCGACATTGTTTTCCTTGCCTCGGGAAATAAAGTACCGGCTGATGTGAGGGTTTTTACGGAAAAGGAGCTTGAGGTCGACGAGTCGACCCTGACCGGTGAATCCACCATGGTGCGTAAGGATACCGGAACCATAAACAAAAAAGATGTCGCTGTAGCGGATATGTCCAATATGGCTTTTATGGGCACTGTTGTCACCAGCGGCAAGGGCAGGGGGGTAGTTACAGCGACGGGCGAAGAGACGGAACTCGGAAAAATATCCCGCCAGGTCAAGGGAGAAACAAAAGAAAAAACCCCGCTGCAAAAACGGCTCGTTGATTTCAGCAAAAAAGTGGGCGCCCTTTCGATAGCGCTGGCCCTGTTAATAGTTGTCGTGGGTATTATTAAGGGCAAGCCCGTCGAGGAAATGATTCTTTTCGCGATCAGCGCGGCTGTCGCCGTTATACCGGAAGGCCTTCCGGTGGTAATCACCATAACCATGGCAATGGGCATCAAAAGAATGGCGGAAAGAAACGCCATAATAAGGAAGCTTATAGCGGTTGAGACCCTGGGGAGTTGTAATTATATATGTTCCGACAAGACAGGGACAATTACTAAAAATTCCATGACAGTCGTAAAAATAAATACAGGGGAAAAAGAGTACGAATTCAGCGGCGAGGGGTACGAACCAAAAGGCAGGGTTACTTCAGGCCAAAAAGAGGTTGAGGAAGATAAAGCTCTGGAAAGAGCGCTTACGGCCGGGTATTTTTGCAATGATTCCGAACTTTATAAGGAAAAAGGGGAGTGGAAAATCGACGGCGACCCAACAGAAGGGGCGCTTATAGTAGCGGCCTGTAAATACGGCATAGACCCGGAAAAAATGGATTATGAAAGCAGGTATAAAGATGAAATACCTTTCAGCTCCAAAAGGAAATATATGGCGACGCTTCACGAGCGGGAAGGCGGGCAGGTGGTTTTTGTAAAGGGAGCGCCGGAAAAAATACTTGGTTTCTGCGGGATGGAAAACGACGATAAAGCAAGGAATATCAGCAGGAAAATGGAGGAGGAAGGCCTCAGGGTGCTGGGGCTTGCCTGTAAGGAAACAAAAAATAAAAAAGAGATTGGCGAGGGTGACATAAAGGGCCTTAAATTTTTGGGATTCGCCGGTATGATAGACCCCGCGAGAAATTCCGCCGTAGAAGCTATTAAAGGAACAAAAGAAGCGGGAATAAAGACTGTAATGATAACAGGCGACCATAAAATAACAGCGGCGGCAATCGCGAAGAAAATCAATATATATGAAGAAGGCGATATCGTGGCCACAGGAAGCGATCTTGACTCAAAAGGGGATGATTTTCTCAATGAAAATGTAGAAAAAATATCCGTATACGCCAGGGTGTCCCCTTCCCATAAACTAAGAATAATAAAGGCCCTTCAGGCGAAAAAACATACAGTAGCGGTAACAGGCGATGGTGTAAATGACGCGCCCGCGCTTAAGAGGTCCAACATCGGTGTATCCATGGGGAAAATAGGCACGGACGTGGCAAGGGAAGCGTCTGATATGATATTAAAGGACGATAATTTTGCCACTATATTCGAGGCGGTAAAGGTAGGGAGAATTATATACAGCAATATCAAAAAGGTCGTTTATTTCCTGCTGAGCCCGGCTGTGGGCGAAATCACCGCTATTTTTACCGGGCTGTTTATGGGCCTTCCCCTGCCTTTTCTGGCAACCCAGATTTTATGGGTCAACCTTGTAACCAACGGCCTGCAGGACGTCGCCCTGGCGCTTGAACCCGGGGAAAAGGGTATAGAAAAAAGAAAGCCGAGGGACCCGGGAGAGAGAATAATGAACCCTTTTCTGCTGAAAAGGGTGCTTATGACCGGACTGGTTATGGGCGCGGGTACCATTTTCATGTTTATTTATAAGCTTAATTCGGGAGCGTCCGTGGAGTTTGCCAGGACCACGGCCATGAATACCCTTGTGTTTTTCCAGTTTTTTCAGGTATTTAACGCTCGTTCCTTTATCAAGTCGGTTTTTGTCATGAACCCGCTGAGAAACAGGTTCCTTTTTATAAGCATGATAGTGGCGCTGGCAGCCGAAATAGCGGTTATAAACCTGCCTTTTTTACAGCATGTGTTCAGCACTGAAAAACTCGATATGGCAACCTGGGCCCAGTGCGTCGGCGTCGCGGTATCGGTTTTATTGGTAGCGGAAATCGATAAGCTCGTGCGTTATTTTTTAAGAAAAAGGAAAAAACAAAAATAATAAGAAAAAAGTCAGTAACATGCGGAAGGATGGGATAATAAATACCGGGAAAATTTAATATAATTTGTTAAAAATAAAAGGAGGAATAAATGACAGGAAAAACAGTTTTTTATTTTGCGTGCCTGACAGCCGCGGTAATGTTCGTTGTTGGCTGCGGCGGAAATGAAAAAGTACTGACAGCAAAAGCAAGCCTAAAAAAAGCAGACGGCAAAAGCGCGGGGAAAGTGATTTTTGAGCAGGGTGAAGACGCCGTAAAGGTAAGGGTAAAACTTAAAAATTTAAAGCCGGGGCTCCACGCGGCGCATATACACGAGAACGGTTCCTGCGCGGGCAGTGGTTTTGAGGGAGCAGGAAGCCATTTTAACCCGGGCGGGACAAAACACGGGTTTTTAAATAAAAACGGCCCGCACGCAGGGGACCTGCCCAATATTGAAGTAAGTGCAAACGGCACAGCGTCGGCGGAATTTAAAAACGGGAGGGTTACCCTTGAAAAGGGAAAGAAAAATTCGCTTTTAAAAAAAGGAGGTACATCCATTGTTGTTCATGCCGGGCCTGATAATTATTACACGCAGCCGGCCGGCGGAGGGGGTGAAAAAATAGCCTGTGGAGTTATAAAAAAAATGGAAATATCCCCTGAAAAAGCAAAAACAGTCGCGCGGCTGGAAAAGAGGCTGGAAAAAATTGAGGAAGAAATAGAGGAAACGGAAAAGCAGGTCGAAAAATTAAAAGGAAAACAAAAAGAAGACCTTGAAAAAATAGCGGCCGGGCTGAGGGAGCAATTCGATCGGCTTTCCGGACAACTCGGGGAAATATTGGGCGCTTCGAGTGAGGCCCTGGATGAGGCGGTCGAGGAATTCGACAAGCAGACTTCCGCGCTGGAAAAAGGTATAGCAGAGACAATCCGGGACACCGGTGCCCCGGAAGAATAAGGAGGAGACAATGAAAACGCTTTACCAGACAGACGACTGGAAAAACGAGAAACACGTGCCGGCAATAGAAGTGGAAGGAACGCCCAAAAAAGATGAGCCTCTCACGGTAAAGGTATCCGTGGGCAAAGAAGTTTCCCATCCCAATAAAACCGAGCATCATATCAGGTGGATAAGCCTTTATTTTATGGAAAGGGACGGAAAATTCCCCTATGAAATAGGAAAAATTTATTTTTCCGCGCACGGCGAGTCTGTGAAGGGCCCTGATACAAGCGGGGTGTATACATTCCATGAAGCGGTATTTACATTTAAGACAGGAGGCCCGGGGACGCTTTTCGCGTCGTCTTACTGCAATATACACGGACTCTGGGAAAATTCAGTAAAAATAAAATTTTAAAAAGGAGGTGCTGTTGTGTTTATTTTTGACATGCTTTTTGTTTTGGCGCTGGCTCTTTTGCTGTCCGCTCTTTTTACCTTTGTTTTCAAAAAAAAGGGGCCGTGGGCAAGCTACCTGGCGTTTTTTCTCGTATTGTTTTTTGCGACATGGGCCGTAGGCGTGAGAATGGTGGGTTTTGGCCCGTATCTTTTTGGTGTGGTAAACTGGCTTCCGTATTTGTTTGTGGGGCTTATTTTCGCGCTGATACTCGCGGCTGTTCCCGCTAAAGGGGAAATCAAGGTGGATACCGGCCCTGAAAGCGGCCATCCGTTCAATATCTATTTCTGGATACTCATCATACTGCTGATTATCGCTATAATCGCGACGTATGTATGGCCCATAGCTCCGGAAACAACAGAAGCCATGTTAAGGACATAAAAAGAGACCGCCTGCGAAAGCGGGGCTTATTGCCCCGCTCTCAGGCAGTAAAAATTATGAATTTATATAAAAAAGGAGGCATATATGTTAAAACTTCTTACGGATCTTAACGGTTATACAATACAGGGAGAAAAAGAGGATTTCGGTACTGTCAGGGATATTTTATTCGATGATTATTTCTGGGCAGTCAGGTATTTTGTGGTGGACGTCGGCGGGTTTCTGAAGAAAAAAGAGGTAATAGTGTCACCTTCTTCAATAAAAACACCGCCGGACGGCGAGACAAAAATAATAAATACCTTTCTTTCAAAACCATTGATAGAAGACAGCCCGGATATAGACGAAAAAATGCCGGTTTCCAGGAAAAAAGAAAAAGAAATAGTTTCGCATTTTCACTGGCCGATTTACTGGAACCCGGCGACTTTTGGAGGAGACGCAATACCTGTCCCTGATGTCGAAGAAAGGAAAAAGGACCCCGCTGAAAAAGGAAAGGCAGAGCCTGATTTAAGGAGCGCGGGCGAGGTAAAAGGATACAACATAGAGGCGGAAGACGGAGAGATAGGCCATGTGGATGATTTTATTTATGATGACGAAACATGGGAGATAAAATACGCTGTTGTAGAGACAAGGAACATCCTGCCCGGCAAAAAGGTTATAGTCAATGTTATGTGGCTGCGGGACATTATCTGGGCAGAGAGCAAGGCGGTGGTGGATTTGCCAAAGGAGCTTATCAAAAAGAGCCCGCCGTTTAATCCAAATGAACCCGTAAACAGGGAGTACGAAATAAGGCTTTACGATTATTACGGAAGGCCGAAATACTGGGAAAAATA
>CAZHOD010000072.1:0-7787 GCA_964534075.1 uncultured Spirochaetia bacterium | reverse complement strand
ACCCCCAGGTTCATGACCGTACCGTCAGTAGCTGTTTTTATCTGTACCTGCCCCGAATAATTTTCCGGTGTAACCGAATAAGACAGGGACGCGAAATGCGGCCTTTTCATGCTTGCCGCGATTTTTGTTTTTATTGTCGTCTTCTTCCCGTCCTTGTGCTCAAACGTAATTTCGCGCAGGCTGAAAGCGTCCCTGAAATTAAGTTCATGCTTATATTTGATTATTTTTTGTTTAAGCGGGTCAATAACGTCGGAACCGTCTATGCTGAAAAAAGTAAGCATCCAGTTAGGGCAGTTTACAAGGTCATTGTTGTAAATGTCCCTTCCGTAAAGGCGGGTCGGTATCTTATTATAAACATTCGCTATATAAGTCCCCGGATAATGAGTGTTTCCCTCGTATTTTGAGCCGGGAAAACACCCTCTCGAAGCGAAATAACCGTTGCCTGCCGCGGTAAGGGTCTCCCTCAGCCTTTCCTTATCGGGTTCATATTTATCGTAGCTTAAAAGCCACTCTTTTTCCATTTATCCTCCTTTTGACAGTTTGTAAAGGGCGGCCACGAGCACATCCGGGCAAGGAACTGTAATCGAGTCAGGGGACAATTTTTTTACCTCGCCGGCGAGCGCGTCGTCTTCTGTAACGAAAACCGTTTTTGTGCTTTCCGGCGCCTTAACCGCCGCGGCCTTTACCATCGGGAGGTCTGAATAGGTGTCACCGCACACAAGGTTCCCTCCCTCGCTGAGCTGCAGGCCGAGCCTTCTGTTAAGCAGGTTTACGCCGTCGCCTTTATCAAATTCCTTTATCCCTTCTTCGCTTTCTATTGTAAGTGTTACCTCTATGTCCTTCCCGGTGTCCTCTGTCCTGAAATATTTTCCACCAGGGTCAAGTTTATTTACAATCCCTTTCACGGCATTAAAAAAATCCCGGGATTGTTCCCCGGGGATACTGTTTGTTATATCCTGCCTCGCGGCGGTTGTCTGGCCGAATTTAAACTGCAGCCCCGACCCTATAAGCCTGAATACGCCGTATTTCGCGCCTTCCGTAATTTCCCTTAGCTTCATATTGAACTTTTTCAGCATTTCCCTTTTTTCCGGCTCTATTTCCCTTGTACCCTTTTCCCCGGATTTATCCATGTATTCACGCCCTTTGGAACCGGCGTAAATAAAAACCCCTTCCGGGTTAACGCTCATTTCGATGAGCCCCGGCCCTGCCAGCGGCGCTGATGTAAGTATTACGGGATTTTTTGTTTTTTCCCGGGCAAATTCCGTCAAAAACACGGCATTGTAAACAGACTGTACGGATGAAAGGTACCTGCCGCAGTAATTATTTATTGTGCCGTCCCTGTCTGTTATGAAATTATTTATTTTAAAACCTTTAAGAAAACCGGCCGCTTTTTCGGCTTCCTTTTCGAAACCGCTGTAATAATTATCCATAAATCTGAGAAAATCCCCTTCTGTCTCTGTAAGAAAAACTATGTCTTTTTCCATTTCGTCTATCTCATATGTAAAATCCGTTTTTATTTTTTTACCCTCATAAAGTTCAAGCTCGTAAACTCCTTCCTCATTCGGCACGTTTTTTATGAGTTCCAGGTCCCCTTTCAGGATTTTTACGCTCTCAGCGTCCGCCCTGCCTTCCTTCACAAAAAAAGCGGTGATTTCCTTCCTCACATCCCTGTTCCTCTTCATCATGTCGTAAAAATCCCGCAGTTTATTCACGCAGCTGCTCCTTTCATCTTACTTTTTACATTTTATTATACGTAAGTTATTTTTTTCGTCAAGCCCGGCCGGCGCTTTATTACTGTCACTTTTCCGCGGCTTACGAATTTTTTTCCTCATTTAGGCGGTATTTTCGTTTTTGAAAGCGTCATTTACTTCTGCTTAACTCATAAAAAGCAATTGCCGCGGCGTTTGACACGTTCAGGGAATCTATTTTTCCTTTTTGCCTGATTTTCAGCAAAAAATCGCAGTTTTCCCTCACAAGCCGCCGCGGGCCTTTCCCCTCGCTTCCGAATACAAGCACGGACCTTTTATCAAATTTAGTTTCATCGAGGTATTTATCCCCGTTAATATCAAAACCGTAAATCCAAAAACCTGCTTTTTTCAATTTAAGGAGGGCGTTATTTATATTGGCAACCCTGATTATATCTGCATACTCAACCGCTCCGGCGGATGTTTTGTAAACAGTATCATTAATCGGCGCCGCCCGTTTTGAGGATATAATCAGCCCGCTTACGCCGAAAACCTCGCAGCTTCTTATCACAGCGCCGGTATTACGGGGGTCCTCTACGCCGTCGAGAACCGCGGCCGAAACTTCTTTTTTATTATTATTTTTATTTATAAACTCTTCTATGGAAAGCAGGGCCACCCCTTCGGTTTTCGCGGCTATCCCCTGGTTTTTTTCGCTCCCCGCAATTTCGGTTATTTTTTTTCTTTCTGCTTTAATTACCTTTATCCCTTTTTTTTCCGCTTCTTTGATGATAACTTCGATGCCCCCGGCTCCTTCCGCCGCGTAAATCTCGTATATTTTTCTTTTCCCGTTTTTCAGAATTTCACTGATAACGTTCCTGCCGTATAATATCATCGGCCTGTCCTTACAAGGCAAATTTTCACTTCATCTCCCTGAGCGCGAACGTACCGTTTTTTGAGTCCTCGAGCACAAACCCCCTGCCGGTTATTTCTTTTTTTACCGCGTCCGCGGCTGAATAATCTTTTTTTTCCCTGGCTTTTGCGCGCTTTTTAACCAATTCATTTATTTCCCCGGGCACGGGGCCGGTTCCCGGAATTATTTTTAATACCCCGCACATTTTTTTAAGCGCCTCCCGCGCGCTGCCAAGTTTTTGCTTTTCCCCTTTATTTATAGCTGTTTTCACCTCTTTTAATAAATCAAAAATAACGGCGATGGCCTTTGGCGTGTTAAAATCATCGTCAAGCGCCTCAATAAACCTTTGTAACAAATCCCGGTTTTCCTCTGCTTTTTTTCCGGCCCCCGCCTGCTCAAGCCTTTGTATTGTGTAATATATCTCCCTGTAAGCGTTTTTCGTCTTATCCATATTTTCATACGAAAAATCAAGAGGGCTCCTGTAATGCGCGGAAAGAATAAACATCCTGATTATCTCAGCCGGGTATTTTTTAAGCACCTCTCTTGCCAGCACTATATTTCCCGTTGATTTTGACATTTTTTCACCGCTTATATTCATATAGCCGTTGTGCATCCAGTACCTCGCGAAGGGCCTGCCCGTAAAACTTTCCGCCTGGGCTATTTCATTCTCGTGGTGCGGAAAAACAAGGTCCGCGCCGCCCCCGTGTATATCAAAAGTCCCTCCAAGGTACTTTGTGGACATAACCGAGCACTCTATATGCCATCCCGGTCGGCCCCTGCCCCACGGGCTCTCCCAATAAGGCTCGCCTTCTTTTGAAAATTTCCAGAGAGCAAAATCAAGCGGGTTTTCCTTTTTTTCGTCCACGTCCACCCTTGCCCCTTCTCTTAACTCTTCTATATTCCTGTGGGAAAGTTTTCCGTATCCGCCGAACTTATCCACGCTGAAATATACACCGTTTTCGGAAACATAAGCTTTTCCTTTTTCCAGGAGCCCGGAAATCATTTTTATCATATCCTCTATTTCTCCGGTTGCTCTCGGCCCTGTATCGGGCTTTTCGATTCCCAGTTTTTCAGTGTCCTCGTAATAAGCGCCTGTATATGTTTCCGCGACCTCATTCCATTTTTTGCCTTCTTCATCCGCCTTTTTGATTATTTTATCGTCTATATCAGTGACGTTCTGGACAAAATTGACTTTAAACCCTTTATATTTAAGGTAGTTCCTGAACGTATCAAAAACCAAAAACGGCCTCGCATTTCCTATGTGGAAATAATTATAAACTGTGGGGCCGCAAACGTACATCCTGACCTCACCCTCTTTTTCAGGCTTAAAATCTTCTTTTTTATTTGTCATCGTATTGTATATCTTCACAAATGAACCTCCGGTAAACAGATATATCAGCCGTTTATCAATAATGCAGAAAAAGCCATCCGGACAGTACAGCACAGCGCTCTGCCCCCGCAAAACAAAATCATTCGCGGTTTTCCCGCGACATATTACAGCCACAGGGCCGCCCCTGAATAATCTATTGTATTTTATTTGTTTTCTGTAATAGTAGCCGCGGCATGGACAGCCACGCCTTCTTTCGCGCCTGTAAAACCCAGCCCTTCCTCAGTTGTCGCCTTTATCGCGATCCTTCCCCCGTCTATTTCCATAACACCCGCCATTTTGCCGATTATTTTATCCGTATGAGGCGCGACCCGGGGGTATTCTCCGACCACTATAGCGTCCACATTATTGATGCTGTATCTCTTATCCTTTAACATTCCCACGACTTTTTTTAAAAGCTCAGTGGAGCGTATATTTTTGTATTTTTCGTCATTAGACGGAAAATAATACCCTATATCCCTTAAACCGGCGGCGCCAAGCAGCGCGTCCATAACAGAATGAAGCAGCACATCGGCGTCCGAATGCCCTTCAAGCCCGAATTCCGCGTTTTCAAACTCAAACCCGCCCAAAAAAAGCCTTCTTCCCCGCACAAGCCTGTGAACGTCATAACCTATACCAATCCTCAATTTTTCCTCCCTTTTCCTTCTTTACCGAGCTTCTGCCTGAGTATTTCAAGGTCATTTTTTGTTGTGATTTTTAAATTAAACCCTTCTTCCTCTACCACAGCGGCTTTATAACCTTTTTTTTCAAACACAAACGCTTCGTCCGTAGGTTTATGTTTTTTTATAAACTGTTTTGTATAAATTTCGCGCAAAACCGCGTACTTAAATCCCTGCGGTGTATTTGCTGCTCTCAAAAATTTACGGTCCATGGTCTTAATGACCCTGTTTTTTGACACAACCTTCACCGTAGGCCTGATCTTTGAAACAGGCACAACAGCCGGGAATTTTTCAAGCTTTTTAAGCACCTTATTTATTGTGTTTTTGTCAAAAACAGGCCTGGCTCCGTCGTGTATTAATAGGTTTTCCGGTTTATATTCCGCCGCGCGTCCGACAGCCCTGTAAACCGAATCGCACCGGTCTTTGCCGCCCTCGATTACGTCTTTTACTTTTTTCAGCCCGTACTTTTTTATTATATGTTTTTTTACATATTCCTTATATCCTCTCGGGACAACAACCAACATACCTCCTACGGACCTGTTTCTTTCAAAATTTATTATTGCGTAGGCGAGAATTTCCTTCCCGCCTACTTTCACAAACTGTTTTGGCTTAGCGGCATCAAACCGCTTTCCCTTTCCTGCGGCCGTTATAACCGCCATGTTTTTAACCATCAGTATCTTTTCTTCCCGTTTCTCCTGTTATTATTCTTTCCCTTGTCCTGCCTGCCTTCGAACCTGGCAAAAATCATTCTGCCGGCGTCCGTCTGCAGCACATTTGTCACCTGGACATCGATTTTCCTGTTTAACATCCTTTTGGCGTTGTCAACGACAATCATCGTGCCGTCGCTGAGGTACGCGATACCCTGGTCCCTTTCTTTTCCTTCCTTCATTATCTTTACGTTTATTTTTTCTCCGGGCAGAAAAGTCGGCTTTATGGCGTTTGAAAGGTCATTTATATTAAGGACCTTTATACCCTGGATTTCCGCGATTTTATTAAGATTATAATCATTCGTAATAATTTTCGCGCCTACTTCCTTTGCCATAACAACCAGTTTTTCATCCACTCCACGGACATCCTTGTAGTCTTTATCGACTATGGTTATGTTCAGCCCTTCTATTTTCTTAAGGCCGTTCAGAATATCAAGCCCTCTGCGGCCCTTGTTCCTCTTCATATTGTCCGATGAATCGGAAATAAGCTGAAGTTCCTGCAGGACAAATTTCGGCACTATGACAACACCTTCAAGAAATCCTGCCCTGCTGATGTCCGTTACCCTTCCGTCGATAATGACACTGGTATCGAGCAGTTTTTTTACGGGACTGCTTTTTACCAGCCTCCTTTTGTTAATAATAGCCTGTATTACTATTATTATTAAAAGCACGCCGCCTACCGCGGCGGTCAAAATATACTGCTGCATTTTTTTCACCTCCTTTCTTTTGTTTGTTTTTACAGCAAAACGCCTGACACAGCGCTTTTACCGCTAATTCATGATATAATTTTTTTCATATCGCTTAAATTTTCCAGCCTTATAATTTCCATATCGACACGCTCGATATCCGCCGGAGCCGGTACAACGCACCTTTTGAACCCCAGCCTCTCCGCTTCTTTAATCCTCCCGGACATAAACCCGGAAACCCTCAGCTCCCCGTCCAGACCGAGTTCTCCGGTAAAAACCGTCTTTGTCGGGACGGGCACCTCCAAAAAACTCGAATATATAGCTGCCGCGATTCCCAAATCCGCGCCTGTTTCAAAAACTTTCAGCCCGCCCGCCACGTTCATAAAAACATCCTGATTTTCCATGTGCAGGTTCAGTTTTTTTTCCAGTATAGCTATTATTAAAAGGCACCTGTTATAATCGATGCCCGTCACTGTACGCTGCGGCATGCCGAAACTGCGCCTCGAGGTTAACGCCTGTATTTCGAGCATAAACGGCCTCGTCCCTTCCATTACCGGGACCACCACGCTTCCTGTCTTTTCTTTTTTTAGCCCCTGCAGAAGCGTCATGGAAGGGTTTTCAACCTCTTCCACCCCTTTTCCCGTCATTTCAAATATCCCTATCTCATTTGTCGACCCAAACCTGTTTTTTACCGCCCTCAATATCCTGAAAACATGGTTTTTTTCCGCCTCAAAATAAAAAACACCATCCACCATGTGCTCCAGCATTTTGGGCCCGGCGATCATCCCTTCCTTTGTAACGTGCCCTATTATAATGACCGGGATACCGGATTTTTTCGCCGCGTACATCAGGTGAGCGCAGCTTTCCCTCACCTGAGCGACCGACCCCGCGACCGAGTCTATTTCTTCCTTGTACACGGCCTGTATGGAATCCACTATTACGAGGCCGGGCTTTTCTTTTTCCATTGCTGTTGATATATTTTCCACGCCGGTCTCGACCATTACATAAAGGTTACCGGACTTAACTCCCAGCCTGTCGTAACGCATTTTAATCTGCGCCGCGGATTCTTCCCCGGACGCGTATATAACCTTTATATTTTTTTCCGCTGTCTTCTGGGCGATTAAAAGAGCCAGCGTCGACTTACCCACACCGGGGTCCCCTCCTATAAGGCTCAGCGAGCCGTTTACTATACCGCCGCCGAACACCCTGTCCGCCTCTCTTATTCCCGTTTTCAGCCTTCCTTCTTCGGAAGCCTCTATATCTTTCAAAGGGCTTATGCCGGTTTTCCCGAATTTTCTGTACGCGCCGTCTTTTTTTTCGCTTTCCTCTACTTCTTCCGTAAAGCTGTTATATTCTCCGCACTGGGGGCACCTTCCCAGCCAGCGCGGGGTATTATACCCGCATGAAACACACGTAAATATAGTTTTCTTTTTTTTCATACCTCAGCCTTTCGCTGATTTGTCCTTTATTTCCGTTTCAATGGCGCTGATAAAATCATCGAGGCCGGCGCCTTTTTCCTCTTTACCGTCCCTTTTCCTCACGGATATTTTTCCTGACTCCACTTCCTTATCTCCCAGTATTATCATATAAGGTGTTTTTTGAAGTGTCGCGTTCCTTATCTTAGCCCCTATTGTGCTGTTTCCGTCGTCGAGCAGGCACCTTATATTTCTTTCCCTTAACCTTCCGGCTATTTCCGACGCGTAGCCGCGGGCCCTGTCCGTTATGGTAAGCACCGCGGCCTGGTACGGTGACA
>CAZHOD010000071.1:0-7814 GCA_964534075.1 uncultured Spirochaetia bacterium | reverse complement strand
TTTTAAGGAGGAAAAACATGTTGAAAAAGGGGAGGATAAAGCGGAAGGAAAAGGCGATACCCTTACGGTTAAAAAAGGCGAGGGTTTTGACTTTAAGATACCGGAAATCCTGATAACGGGCCGGGTGGACACAAAAGTAATGCTGAAAAGGGAAATGAGAAGCCTTGAGAACCTGCAGGAAATTAAGACCATGTTATACGAGGATGAGCGGGTTGAAATGCCCTATTCATACCTGAAGGAAAGCGAACTGGGCCCGCAGGGAAAGCGGGCTGAAAACAGGGATTTTGTGGGAAGGTTTGAGGTATCGGGCGGGACTATGCACCGCCTGTACGGCTCGGGTATTATTGGCAGGGCATTTGACCGGGATAACAGCCTTGTTATAAGGGCGCGGCACGAAAATTACAATAACCCGGTTGAAAATGACAGGGTGACGCATCAAAACCTGAACAGCGCCAGGCTGTTTTATAAAACGCTTTATTACCCGGTTAAGGCGGTTTATGACATAAGGGCGGGCATCGACGGTTTTACCAACCCGTACCCGGAAAATATTTTTACGGGTGAATATTTCAGGAAAAACGCGGAAGCAAGGGCCCTTTTTTCCGCAGAGGCAGGGGGAATTGATTTTGACGCCGGGGCTTCATATTCATACTTTGATAATTCTTCCTCCGGCGGGGCGCTTCTTTTCAGGGAAAGGCGGGCAGCCGGTGAACTCAATATGGAAAGGGATTTCAAAATACCCGGGCAGCGAAAAGTAAAAACAATTATAACAGCTTCAATATACGGATCCGAGGTTTTTACCCGGAGCGCGGGCAGCTGCCGTATATTTGACCTTGATGTACTGCTCAAGGGTATTTTTTATTTTGAGCCTTTTGTTTTTCAGGGAGGGTTAAAAGTGCAGGACCACAACCGCGGCGAGAATTATTACCGTATGAGCCCGTACCTCCGGGCGAATTATGATATAAGCCCGAAAATTAGTGTATACGCGGATTTTACACCTCAATTAAAGCCGGCTGATTACATGAATATTATGGAAAAGCCTTTTATTGACGCGAATATGGGCGTGGAACCCGCAGGCGAATACGCCGATTTTAAAACCGGTACACACGCCCTGGCGGGAAGCCTCTTTTTTGATGTTTTTTTCGGGTATAAATCCGTAAAAAACAATATTTACCTGACAAGGCCGGACAAAAAAGGGCCGGTTACGTTCCGCAACAATGATATCGAATATACTTATACCGGAGTCAGGGCAGAAACAATAAAAAGCGGTAATTTTTCCCTCAATGCCGGTTATACCTACAGGAACATAATTGAATCGAGCACTCCCGTAATCAATTATTTCCCCTTAAACAGGTTTAACGCCGGACTTTCATACGAGTCAGCGGGTTGGAAGGGGATTTTGAGGTTTACGGGAGAAAGCGACAGGTACGGGGCCCCGGATAAAAAACTGGGCGGGTATTTTGATATAGGCGTTGAGATTTCAAAAAAAATAAACGATAACATCGTGGTTTCGGGATACATAAATAACATGTTGAATAATAATTATTATCTGCTATATTATTATAAAGAAAAACCCATTAATTTAGGGCTTTCTTCGGTTATTGTTTTTTAACGGCGGGCACCGGCCGGTGCCCTGAATAAAAACAAAGAATAAGCTTCCCTCCCGCCGGTTTTAACCGGAAAAATATGGCCCGGATAAGGCGAGGGGAGGAAATATATAAGGAGGTAAAGATGTTCGGAGAATTATCTTTCTGGCAGATGTTCGTAAAAGGAGGAGTGACGGTTTTTGTGCTCCTTATAATTTCTGTTTTTTCATGGTGGATAATAATAGAGAGGGCTATAAGGTTCCGCCAGATAAAAGTGGACGCCAAGGAATTTATGGACCGTGTAAAAAAGCTTGTTTCAAAAAGGGACAGGGAAGGCGCCATAACCCTTTGCCAGACAACCCCGGGGCCGCTTAGCGCGGTAGTGCTTACCGGGCTGAAAAACGGCCATGCTTCCAGGGAAAAAAACGAAAACGCGATGCAGCGGGAGCTGAATTACGAGGCGGAAAGAATGCAGAAATACCTGGGGATTTTAGGTTCCATAGGCAACGTCTCACCTTTTATAGGGCTGTTCGGGACGGTGCTCGGTATTATAAGGGCTTTTCACGACCTTTCACTCGCGTCCGGGGCCGGGCCCTCTGTCGTAGCGAACGGCATAGCGGAGGCGCTTGTGGCTACGGCGATGGGGCTTTTTGTGGCAGTCCCCGCGGTTATCGCTTATAATTTATTCGTGAGAAAGGTAGACGCCATAGAAACCGAGTGTATAAACGCGGCTTCTGAGATGACGGACCTGCTTTATTAGGAGGGAACAATGTTAAAAAAAAGAGAAAGGGAAAAACTTATTTTTGAGATAAACATAACTCCGCTTACGGATGTTATGCTGGTGCTGCTTATTATTTTTATGGTAACCACCCCTTTTATCATAAAAGGCAATGTCAAGATAAACCTGCCTTCCGCGAAGGCCTCGACGGAAAAGCTGCCGGAAAAAGATATTATAGTCGGCATAACAGAAGACGGTAAGGTTTACCTTAACGGCGAACGCGTAAAATCCGACGAGGAACTTTATGAAGGTGTCAGCTCCCTGGTAAAGGAAACAGGCAGCCGAAGGGTGATTGTTGAGGGGGACAAAATGGCTTTTCACGGGAAAATGGTAAAGGCTATGAGTGTGGTAAAGGAAGCCGGCGCGGATAAAATTGCCATCACGACCATCCCGGGACGGGAAAAAGAAGGCCTGATTAAAAAATGACCCCGGACAGAACGGACGCGGCGTCACTTGTAATTACAATGTCCGTACATCTTTTGTTTCTTTTGTTTTTTTCCGGTGTGATAATTAAATCATCGCCGAGAAAGGCCGCTTTAATAACGGATGTTACGCTCATAGACGTAAAGGACAGCCGAGGCGAAACAGGTATAGAGGATGAAACTATCGGCCCGGCAAAAGAACAGGAAAAACTGGCTACTGCCTTAAAGGAAAAAAAGACAAAAAAGGGTTCCAAAGAAGAGGAAAAAGAGGGCCCGGATATTAAAAAACTTCTCGCCGATATAGAAAAAGAAAAATCGAAACTCAACATGGGTATTTCCAGGGAGGAATTAAGGGAATCCTCCGCAAAGCAGCCGGTTTTGGAAGGTGAGGAGGCGGGGGAGTTTGTTGAGGAACAGGAAGTTGTGGCCGGGAGCGAGCCGGCAATAAGCGGTGAGATCGCGTCAAGAAAATACAAAAAGTTTGAGTGGAAATTCCCGAAGGTCCTGCCCGAGGAAACCGAACTTATGATAGAAATAACCGTGCTTTCGAGTGGAATCATAAAAAATGTCAGGCTGGTAAGGACATCCGGGTACCCGGAGCTTGACCGGATGGCGCTTTCACAGGCAAGGAAAATGCAGTTTGAGCCCCTGCGTATGAGCAACGAAGAGCAGCAGGGAGTATTGCTTTTTAAATTCGGGGCGAAAAAATGAAAACAAACAAAAAAACTGAGGGTGAGAAGAAAAAACCGTAAAAAAAAGAAAAAAACGGGCCGCAGCGGCCGGGCCTTCGTTTAAAACCGCTGTTAAGGTGCTTTATGACAGAAAAGCCGAAAACATAAAAGTTTATGACGTAAGGAAAATGTCGGATTTATGGGACTATTTTGTTGTTTCAAGCGGAAATTCCCCTGTGCACATAAAGGCTCTTTACGGTTACCTCGAAAAAGAGATGAAAAAAGAAGGCGAAAAACCCGTGTCAAAGGATATCGGGCTTGACAATAAGTGGATTATATTGGATTATGGTGACATCTTAGTTCATATTTTTGACGAGGAAACAAGGAGTTATTACTCGATTGAAAAGATATGGGGAGAAAAAGAAATAAAAATTTCCTCCCTGATTCCCAAAAGGAGAAAACATGAAATTTAATAAAAAAGATTCGTTAAGGCTGAGCAGAAGGGCTGAAAAACTGGCCAGGGAGTATAGTTCGCGCAATAATATTTCCGCGGAAGAATTTGTAGAGGAAGCCATCGCGGAGAAAGTCGAGTACGAGGAGTTAAGGGGCGAGTCAGAAGAAGGAGTTATAAGGGACACGGATTTTTTCGGCCCGGAAGACAGGGAATATTACTACGAAGAACGGAATGATTTTAAGAAAAGACATTGAATAATGGAAAAATTCACGATTCTTTCGGGTTTTGATAAAAAATACAAAGGGCTAATTGCCGGGGTAGACGAGGCAGGGAGAGGGCCGTGGGCCGGCCCGGTTGTAGCCGCTGCTGTAATACTCGAAAAATCCGCGCTTGAAAAACTTTCGGGGGTCGATGACTCAAAAAAACTCAACGCTAAAAAAAGGGAAAGTTTATTCGACATAATATTGTCCTGTTGTGTTTCCTATTCCATAACCGAGGTTTCACACAGGGTAATAGACAGGGACGGCATACTCCCCGCGACACTGAGGGCGATGGCCCAGTCGCTGCGAAAACTTACCCCCAACCCGGACAAAGTTATAATAGACGGTATATCAAAACTGGTTATAAACGGGTTTGATATAGAGGCAATAAAAGACGGCGACGCGAAAAGCCTTTCAATAGCTTCCGCGTCCGTTCTCGCGAAAGTGCACAGGGACCGGCTTATGAAAAGGTACCACAAAATTTATCCGGACTACGGGTTTTCCGACCATAAAGGCTACGGTACGGCGAGGCACCTGGAGGCGCTGAAAAAATACGGCGCCTGCCCCATACACAGGATGACATACAGGCCGGTGAAGGACGCGAAATTAAATGGCGCGTAATAAAAGGAAAGAAGGAAGGGCATATGAAGATGCTGTGGCCTCGAAATTAGAAAAAGAAAAATACAGCATACTCGAGAAAAATTATTTCGCCAACCGTACGGAGATAGATATTATAGCGGCAAAAGGGGATACGGTTGTTTTTGTGGAGGTTAAGGCGAGGAAAGAAGGGTCGGGGTTTAACCCGCTGGAGGCGGTGGGGCGCGTAAAACAAAGGCGCATAATAACCGCGGCGAAAAAATACATAAATTCCAAACGCCTTTTTAAAAATTATATAAGGTTCGACGTTGCGGGCGTCATCTTTTCCGGGGATAAAATCGTAAAACTGGAGATGGTCAGGGACGCTTTTCAGGAAGTGTAACGCCGGAGCCAACCGGTACGGGGGCGGCTTTGACATTTTATTCTCCCTGTGGTATTTTTATTAAAAATACAGGCGAGGTGGATTATGAAAAAAATGATTATTGCGGCCGTAATCATATTATTAATCTTAATATCCTGCGTAAAAAAGGATAAAAACGAAATTTCCTTTGCCGTGGGCGGGGCGCCTGATGAACTGAAGGTGTGGGAGGAGATAACGCGTGATTTCACCGCGAAAAAAGGGATAAAAGTACGCGTTATCCGCCAGCCCACTGATTCCGATTTAAGAAGGCAGGGGCTTGTTGTGCCGCTTAAGGCAAAAAAGCCGTCCCCCGATGTTTTTACCATGGACGTGGTGTGGATAGCCCAGTTTGCCGCCTCGGGATGGCTCCACCCCATAGCGGATACCAAAATAAATAAAAAAATGTTTTTTAAAAAAACCTTAAATACCGCGGATATATATGACGGGCAAATGGTGGCAGTTCCGGTAAATATAGACGCCGGCCTCCTTTATTACAGAAAGGACATAATAAAAACCCCGCCGCAAACCTGGAGTGAACTGGAACTTTTTGCTTCACTTAATATGCAGAAACACGGAGGGATGTACGGGTATGTGTGGCAGGGCGCGCAGTACGAGGGGCTGGTATGCAATTTTCTCGAGGCTGCTGTTTCAGCGGGCGGCGGGATCGTGATTAAAAACGGCAAGGCGGAAATTGATACGCCTCAAAACGTAAAGGCCCTTAAGTTCCTGGCGGGAACAATACACGAATCCGGTATTTCGCCGGCAAATACATATACAGAAATGAAGGAAGAAGAGGTAAGGATGGTTTTCCAGAGGGGCGAGGCCCTTTTTGAGAGGAACTGGCCTTATGCCTGGGCGCTTCACCAAAAAAAAGGATCTCCTGTAAAGGGTAAAACAGGTATAGCCCCGCTTCCTCGTTTTAAAGGCGGGAAATCCGCGGCAACGCTGGGCGGATGGCACGCCGGTATATCCGCCTACTCAGAAAAAAAAGAAAGGGCCGCGGTATTTTTGAATTTTATAACATCCTATGATATTCAGAGAAAAATGGCGCTTGAGCTGGGATGGAATCCCGCGAGAAAGGATGTCTACAATGACGTGGATGTGCTTTCAAAAATGCCTCATATGAAAAAGCTGCGCCCGATATTTGAAAACGCCGTGGCACGGCCCAATGTGCCGTATTATACCGCGGTGTCGAGGGTTTTGCAGGCGCGTTTGAATTCGGCCCTTGCGGGAAAAATAAGCCCGGCAAAAGCGCTTCAAAACGCCGAAAAAGAAATAAATCAAGCCATAAAACAATATGAAGAATAACGCGGAAACGGCGGTTTTCAGAAAAAAAATACTCCCTTATTATTTCCTTGTGCCGCTCATTGCCGTAGTTATGCTGTTTATACTTTTTCCCGCGGCGGGCACATTTTTCACGAGCTTATTCAGGGATGTCACTTTCCTTGAGGCAAAATTTAATTTTCCCGCGAATTATACCCGTGTTTTTTCGGACAGCGGGTTTTTACAGGCAGCGCGGTTTACGCTGTTGTTTGTACTTGTATCCGTTATTATAGAAATGGCCGCGGGCATTTTACTTGCCGTCCTTTTAAACGAGTCAATACCCGGCAGAGGGTTTTTGCGCGTGTCCGTTCTTATTCCCTGGGCCATACCCGTGGCTGTTTCCGGAAGGGTGTGGGAGCTTATTTATAATTACAGTTACGGGCTCGCGAATTTTTTTCTGGCAGGCACAGGCCTTGCCGGCGGCCCAATCAACTGGCTCGGCAGCGAGGCGGGCGCTTTTTTCGCGCTTGTAACCGCCGACGCGTGGAAGACAGTGCCCTTTGTGGCGATAATAATCCTGGCCGGGCTCCAGTCCATACCCGGGGAACTTTACGAGCAGGCAAAAACCGACGGAGCGGGCATTTTCAAAAGATTTTATTATATAACCCTGCCTGTTTTAAAGCCGGTTATAATAGTGGCGCTGCTTTTCAGGACAATAGACGCCCTTCGGGTTTTCGACGTAATTTTTGTTATTACCGGAGGGGGCCCGGGAGGGGCGACAAACTCGCTTTCTGTTTACGCTTATAAATATTTTCTGTCCGGGGATTTCGGCACGGGCTCCGCGGTTTCGGTGGTGCTTTTTCTGATTGCCCTTGTATTGTCTCTTTTTTATATTTACGCGGGAAAATTTTCCGAGGGGCTAAAATGAGCGACAAAAAAATAAGGTCAATACTTATACCCGCGGGCTACGCCGCGGCCGTAATTATCGGACTGGCTCCGTTTTTATACATGGTTTTTATAAGTTTTATCGACGCCGGAGCGATGTTCGGAGGGGAGGGCGCCACTTTTACGTTTTCCAATTACTCGGATGTAATAACCGGCGAGAATTTGCATTTTATCGCCTGCCTGAGAAACAGCCTTGTTATTTCATTTATAAGTTCCTTTATTACCGTTATAACCGCCTCGCTCGCGGCCTACGCGGTCGCCAGGCTCGACTTTAAGGGAAAAACAGCCGTACTTGTCGGGGTGCTGTGCCTTTCCCTTTTTCCACAGATAAGCATAGCGGGTTATATATTCAAACTTTTATCAGCCGCGGGGTTTATAAACACGTACGCGGGCCTTATCGCGCCGTACACGGCGTGGTCCCTGCCCCTGGCGCTGTGGATT
>CAZHOD010000070.1:0-7837 GCA_964534075.1 uncultured Spirochaetia bacterium | reverse complement strand
AAAGAAGGACAAAAAAAAGGATTGAAAAATATCTTGAAAATAAAAAAGAAAAAGGCCGGGAAGAAAACGAGTAAAAGGTATATAACGTGTTTATGAAACCGAAAAAATATTTTCTGTTGTTCATCCTGTTATTGCTGTGCGGCCCGTCTTTTGCCTCGCTTTCGGGAGAAATAGACGCTATAATACCGCCCGCGGAAAAAAATTTTGATTTTACAAAAGCCGTCATAGAACTTTCCCGCCTTTCCGACCGTTCAATGGATACGGGTTGGGTTCTGAACCGCGTAAATGCCATGGCAGCGCAGCTTGAAAAAAGGCTGCCAAGAGCCCGGGGGCCGCGGGAAAAGATACAGGTTATCAACAATTATATCTACGGAAAAATGCGTTTTAAATACGATGAGCAGGCAAATGAATCTTTTATGAAAATGACGGTATATTCTTCCTATTATGACCCCACTAATTACGAGTCTTTTGAAAGGGTGCTGAAGACAAGGCAGGGGATATGCGTGTCGTTGTCTTTTTTATATATGATGCTGGGGGAAAAGCTCAACCTGCCGATATACATTGTGTTTATGCCGCGGCATGTTTACGCGCGGTATGACGAAGGGGAAGTTTCACTGAATATAGAAACAACGGCGGGCGGGGACATAAGGCCGGATTCGTATTATGAGAGGGAATTCGGAAATTACGGGGGAGGGGGTAATGTTTACGGAAAAACCGTAAAAAGAAGGCCCGCGCTGGCCGCGTTTTTGAACAATCTTGGTGTGGCTTACATGATAAGAAAGAGGCATGATGAGGCTGCGGTGTTTTTTGAGAAGGCCGCGAAACTTATGCCCGGGCTCGCGGAAGTTCACGCGAACAGGGGGCTAGCTTATTTAAAAACCGGGCAGCTGAAAAAAGCGGCCGAATCCGGGGAAAAAGCGGCCTCAATAGCTCCTAATGTGGCGGAAACACGGATTAATCTCGGCGCGGCGTATGAAAAACTGGGTATGCCCAAAAAGGCAAAAAAACAGTTTGAAAAAGTAATATCCCTCGAGCCGGGAAACAGCGCCGCGTATGCCGGGCTCGGTATTGTGCACCAGAAAACAGGGCAGCGGGAAAAAGCAGTCAGGGCTTACAAAAAAGCCGCGGCCGGAGGAGAGGCAAGGCATGATGTTTATAACAACCTCGGGGTTTTGTACATGGACGAGGGTAAAACAGGCGCGGCCATAAGTTATTACAAAAAGGCGCTGAGCGTAAACCCGCGTGATTATAAAACGCGTATTAATCTCGGCGCCGCGTACCAGGACAGGGGCATGCACAGCGCCGCCATAAACGAGTATAACACGGCGCTTTCCATAAAACCGAACATACCGGGGGTTTATTATAACCTGGGCGTGGCGTATGAAAAAGCCGGCAGAAAAGCAAAGGCGCGTAAAAGTTACGAAAAGTCCGCCCGCCTTACGCCGGATAACGCGGCGGCGCGTTATAACCTTGCGGTGCTTTTAACAGAGAGGCATGATTACGCCGGAGCAATAAAACATTATAAAGAGGCCGTGAAAATCGAGCCGGATAATGAGGAGGTGTACCGGGGGATCGGGGCTGTTTAACAGAAATCAGGACATTTTATGAAGGCAATAAAAAATTATAAAAAAGCGGTAAATATCCGCCCGCGCGCGGATACGTACTATCTTCTCGGCACTGCCTTTCATGAGCTGGGAAAGGCCGGGCAGGCTGTTTCCGCGTATGAGAAAGCGCTGAAACTTGACCCGCGGCATTACGAGGCAACCCATAACCTCGGTGTGCTTTATCATAACGCGGGGCAGAAGGAAAAAGGGGAATATTATCTGAATAAGGCGAAGAAACTTAAATAAGAACGGTTTTTTCAGCACCCCGGCTTGACACAGCGCTTATATATGTTACACTCCGGGGAAACGAGATAAAAACCTTTTAAAAATACAGGGAGGAAAATAATGAGAAATAAAATAATACCGTTAATTTTAAGCGCGATAGTATTTTCTATGGCGGGCATAAGCTGCTCAAAAAATGAAAACCCAACTTCTACGGATCCTGAGCCAACAGAAGAAGACACAGTGAACACAGCCACAGTTACCGCTACCGCGATAAACACATCCGCGGGTACAGCAACAGAGACACCCGTGAATACAGTAACAGATACACCAACAGATACACCAACGGATACAGCGACAGATACTCCGACAACTGCCGACGGAACAGCAACAGCGACAGAAACCCCGACATATACTGCTGAAGACACGGCAACAGACACCCCAACAGACACAGCTACAGATACTCCGACATATACGGCTGAAGACACGGCAACAGACACAGCAACGGCAACCCCGACATATACGGCTGAAAACACGGCAACAGACACACCGACAGATACAGCTACAGATACACCGACAGACACGGCAACAGACACACCAACAGATACGGCTACAGATACACCGACCCTTACGGCTACAATGACGCCAACCCAGGCTGATTACAGAATAATAAAAATAAATTCTTACGGCTCGGATTCAACTCTTACGGGTTATACGACTTACACATATTCCGGGAGCAATGATTTATATGACCGGTCGGATACGTACGACGCATCAGATACCCTGCAAATATATACTTTATACCAGTATGATTCAAGTGATTTGTTGACAAGAGACGATACATATTTGGCAGGTGGCATGCTGTATTCTCACAAAATCTATACTTATTCTGAGGGTATTCTGCAAAGGGTGGATAAATATGATGATTTGTCCGGGGGCATTTTGACCGGATACTCCCTTTATTATTACACGTCGGGAAATACAAGCAAGGTGGAAAATTATGACAGCGCAGACGTGCTGCAAAGTTATACGGAATATACATATTCGTCAGGAACCCTGAACCGGACCGACACATATGACGAGTCGGATAATTTAACTTCATATACAATATATACGTACGGCGACGGCAACCATGACCTTGTGACAATAACAGATACCTATGACGACGGGGGTACGCGGACGGGGTACAACACCTACGAATACGAGACATACTGACGAGGGTTAAAAAAGCAGTGCATAGCGCGGCCTTTTCAAAAAGATTTTTTTGCTGCTTTAATATATAAAAGTAGTTCTGAAATATTACATTTCTTATTATCTGTGAACAAAACTGTCTGTTACACATAAATATGAAATATAAGCAGCAGGCAGGCCTCAAATATTCGGTATCCGGATAATTCAGCCCAAAAGGGCTGCTTATTCGCAGATAACGGCAGGAATTTTTCGTGGTTTTTCACCTTCGCAAAAATAATAATATAACCGCAAAAATGGGGAAACCCGGGGCGCGCAGTACCCTCCCCTACAGGAGATTTTGTTTATTTGTTTTTGTAGGGGCGGACCTATGTGTCCGCCCGTTTTCGGGCGGGTTATAAACCCGCCCCTGCAAAGACAAAACGTATTTGTAGGGGCCGCTATAGTGTTTTTGGTAACCGCAGCCTTTATGGCTGCGTAAAACAATGAGACAGGTGGAAAATTCAGGCCCAAAGGGCTGCTTTGTAAAATCCGCGGTAAACCGGCACCTCATTCCGATTCAAAGCGGCAGTTTTTGCCGGCCTAAGTTTAAACGCACATCTGAGAACCCGCTTTCGATCTGTCAAACTTCAGCGGACATACCTTTGTTAAAACTACGGCGTGCAAGCAGGCAGGTCTCAAATGTGCGTTTAAAACTCCCTCAATTTCCCGTATCCATAACTAACGCACAAAGGGACAAAATCGCACATAAATTATAACTGCGGCCGGGGAGAAAACCTTTATTTTACGTGTAAAAAACAGCAAAAAGACTATTTTGCAAGGTTGTGCAAAAAAGTCTTGACTATTTTGCAAGGTTGTGTATAATAGTCATATGAAAAGATATCTTAATGATTTGATTTTACAGGACCTGAAAAAGAAAATGGTAATAATTACAGGGCCCAGGCAGGTAGGGAAGACATATATAGCAAAAGACCTGATGCGCGCGTACAAAAAACCTGTATATCTTAATTATGATGATGTTGAACATTTTGAAATAATAAATAAGCGTTACTGGCTGCCGGATTCTGACCTTGTTATCTTTGATGAAATTCATAAAATGAAAAAGTGGAAAAATTACATAAAAGGAACATATGACACAAAAGTCAAAAAACAGGGCATGCTCATAACAGGAAGCGCAAGGCTTGAGGCGTTCAGAAAAACAGGCGATTCTCTGGCGGGCCGCTATTTCAGGTACAGGCTGATGCCCCTGTCTGTAAAGGAACTGGCAAAAAAAATGAAACCTTATGAAGCTGTGAACGCGCTGAATACAATCGGCGGATTTCCGGAACCGTTTCTCTCAGGTTCAGAAAAACAGGCCCAAAGATGGAGGTCGAATTATTTCAGCGACATTGTAAGGGATGATGTTCTGGAACTTGGGAGAGTAAATGACTTAAGGACTATACGCCTGCTGCTGGAAATGCTAAGAAAAAGGGTAGGAGCCCCGATTTCATATAAATCACTCGCGGGAGACCTGAAAGTATCACCAAATACAGTGAAAAAATATATTGAGATACTTGAAAGCTTGTTTGTGATTTTTATCGTCAGGCCGTATCACAGGAGTATAGCCCGGTCAATACTGAAAGAACCTAAAGTATATTTCTATGACACAGGATATGTGGATATGGATGAAGGGTTCCGGCTGGAGAATACAGCAGCGGTATGCCTTTTAAAACATATATGTTTTATGAATGACACAACGGGCAGCGGCCTGAACCTAAACTATATAAGAACAAAAGATAAAAAAGAGGTCGATTTCGTTATATCGGAGGGGGATAAATTAACTCATCTTATTGAAGTTAAACTGTCGGAAAAAGCCCTTAGCCGTAATTTGAAGTTTTTTTCCGAAAAAATGAAAAAAGTAAAAGCAATACAGCTTGTGCATAATTTAAAAAATGAAGCCCGTATTGGCGGAGCGGATATTTTAAACGCGGGAAAGTGGCTGGCAGGTTTAAAAGCCTGAAATATAACGTATAAAATTTTTATATCCGGGATTGTCTAACGCAGTCGCCGGGGCGTAAAGAATTATCAATTACCCCGACCATTCACAATTCACAAACCAACGCCGGGCAGGTTTCAAAAGCCCAACCCCGCGCTACTTTCCTGTGATTCGCTTTATTCTTAAATAGCTGTCCTTTTCAGGTATTTTAAGCTTTGCCGGGTGTATACGATGCCTATTCTTATTCCCATAAAAGTTGTAGAATTTGATTGAAAATATTGCTATGTAAAATCCGGAGCAATCCGGCACCCCATTCCGACGCAAAGTGGCAGTTTTTGCTATATTGTGAAACGGAAATAATCCTGTAAAAATCCTCAAAAAAGCCATAATATGCTTAAAAAACTAAAAGGAGGCGTATTGTGGCAAGGCGGAGGACAAACATGAGAAAAGTACGAAAGAACCACATTAGTACCGGGTCTTGACTTGTGACATGTTTGTTAGAAGCTTAGAAGTTTGGATGTTTGGTAAGTACATAAAATGCTTATATTCATATCGACCTACATTAATTCTTATGCTAAAATTAATTATGAAAACAATCAAAGTTTTGGGAGTTGTTTTGGAATCCGGCGGCAAGGAAAAATACGAATGGATTTTGATGTATGGTGCATTCTAAATAATAAGCCGCATGCTAAGGCCCGGAACGGAACTTTTGATCTTTGCGCGGCTGATGGGAGAAAAGGTTTAATGTCATCTTTTCGCAAACGCCTTCAAAAATGCGCTGTGTGTGGTGCGATAAACAGGTTTTCTGTATTAAAACCGGTTGAAATAGACTGGTGCGATCTTGATATGCGGCCGGGAGGGAGCCTGCGCCGGCAGGTAAATGATGTTGTTCAGGAATGCCCGGATTGTGGATACTGTTCACTTGATATCTCTTGGGCGCCGAAGAACATTGATACTATATGGTCTAAAATACAGAATAGGGACCTTCTGAAAATGAAACGCTTTCCTGAATCTGTAAAAAAATATTTAAAAGCAGCTGCAGTTGCTGAAACAATTGTTGAAAATGGATTGGCCTTTATCATTTATCTAAATGCAGCGTGGCATTGTGAGGATTTAGGGCATGAGGACGGGTTCTCAACGATAGCATTGAAAGCTTTCACTCTGTCTTATGGTGATTATAAAAGACAATTTGACGGATTTAGAATGGGTCAAAATGATTATACGTTATTCGTAAAAACTGATTTATTAAGGCGTGTTAAAGATTTTGAAGCGGCTGAAAAGTATTGCGAAAAACTTTTCGATTACGTTTCATATGGGCAATATGGCGGAGATGTTAAGATTGCTAGGCTTGGAGATCTATATAATAGAGAAGTAGATGATTTTTTTGAGCGTTTGGTGAAGCTTGAAAGCAGACTAATTGAAAAAAAAGATAAAAGGCCTGTTTCCATGAAAAGGATAAAAACACCTGATTTTGAGAGCGATGATTTCGCATATTATGATCCTTCGGAACTGAATTTTCTGGATGAAGATCATTTACTGGACTTTGATTTGAGGTACATGTATATACAAGAAGAAATAAAGTGTCTTGTATATGCGATGATAACCGATCCGAGCGTAAGGCCTACATTAGGATATTGTCATGCGTTTTGGCCCAAAAAGAAGAAACTGCTTCGTCGCAGGTATGGTATCCGCTGGCAATATCCGGCAGAATGAAATCCGCATGTTTGTTATTTTTGAGGGTTTTTGCAATTAAATATACCGCGGAATACTTTGATTATTAAGTAGAGTAAGGCCTTGACTCATGATATATTTATAAGAGGTGTCACAAGCCAAGACCTGGAACGGAGCTTTATAGGCAGCCGCGTCAGCAGGATTTCATGGATTTAATTGAAGCAATTTATGGCGAAAAGTTAAGTCAGGAAGAAATAAAGAAAATAGTTATTGGTTTATCTCCTTAAGAGGATGCCCCGGTGGAAGTGGAAAAAAATATAAAAAGTGTTGCAGGAACAAGAATATTTGATTATTTAAGTACTGGTGACTAAAATCGGCAAAGCTGACTCGGAGTAAAAATACCAGGCGGTAAATTTTAAAAAGAAGGGGAGAAAGCGTGGGTATTAGTAATTTTGATTTTTTTGGAAGGCATCAATTGACGGGGAGAATATATAGTGCATCTACAGAAGCCGTGCATATAAAAGCTGCCGGATATGGAGATATAATAGGAGCTTTTGACGAATGTGCTGGTGATTTAAGGAGCAGAAATGAATTAATTGGTAAAAATTGTGTTTTTACTTTGGAGGATGTTGGAAAAAAGAATTACAGTAAATTAAATGCAGTTTCATGGTGCGTTTCTTCATATGATGCAGAAATATATTACGAATGGAGAAATAAATATTTTCAAAATTGTAAATATCAGGAACTAATAGAATTGTTAAGGGTAAAATGGCATAAAAAAAATTCAAAACAAAAGGTTACAGGCCGGATACAGGAAGATAAATTATTATTTCATAGTATCATAAATACTAATATAATAAGTGATTTAATACTAGATGATAGTGTCGAGGAGTTAAAAAAAGCAATCATGTCCAGCCCCTTTTCCAAAACTGATAAATTATTAAAGACAATAAAAAAAAGGATTAGTACAGAAATAGAAAATATTTTAAAAAGTGAAAAGCACAATGAAAAAATAAAGAGCAGAATGGAACTTAAGAAGCAAATAAGTAAGGAAATAAAAAAAATTGATAGAGAGATTGTTGAAAATAATATTTTAAAAGGATTGGCCCATACAAAATATGACATCTTAACTAAAAATCAGGCTAATACATATGTTAGTGATAATATTGAAAAAATA
>CAZHOD010000069.1:0-7890 GCA_964534075.1 uncultured Spirochaetia bacterium | reverse complement strand
TTCTTTTCCGCCCGGCACCCTGACTTTCACATAATCCGAACGCCTCGAGCCCGGCACCACCAGAGCCCCGGCTTTTTTTGCGGCCTCTTTTATTCCGCTTGTTTCATATGTCCTGCGCCATGAATCGCAGGTATGGTCAAAAACATAAACTTTTTCCGCGCCGGCTGAAATACATTCCTTTACAACCGCTGACACGAGCTCCGGATTTGTATTGCCCGCGTGCTCAGGAGGCACATTCCAGCCTATATTGGGTTTGACAACTACTGCCTGCCCTTTTTTTACGTATTTTTTCATTCCGCCCAACGCGGTTATTGCCTTTTTGAACATCCGCCCGGGTTCCCCGCCCCTGGCCGCGACAAGGTCATACGGCCTGTTTTTGTCCTCCGCGGCAAAAAGATTATTGAAATCGCCGGTAAAAGCAGCGGCTCCGGCTGCCGCTCCCATCTTTATAGATTTTTTCAGAAATTCGCGCCTGTCCATAATAATCACCTCGTTTTTTTACGTGAATTATAGCAGATTATTTCTTATTTTCCGGCGAGCCTGCCCATAAAAAGAGAAACCTCAAAAAGCAGGTAAAGCGGAGCTCCGACAAGCACCTGCGTAATTATGTCGGGCGGCGTAAAAAAAGCGGCTATTACAAGAATACCCATAAGTATGGCCGGCCGTAAATTAGCCAGCCTGCGCGGGGTAATGATTCCGGTTTTCATAAGCCCGAAAAAACCGAGCGGTATTAAAAAAACGATTCCCATAACAAAAATAACGGATATAAGGAAATTAAAATACGCGGACACGCCCCATAAAGCGTTTACATTGTCGCCCGCGGCGAAATTAATCAAAAAAGCAAAAGCCACCGGGGTGATTACTTTATACGCGAAAAACCCTCCCGCCACAAATACAAGCGGAATAAGCAGGGTAAAAGTAAAAAAATATTTTTTTTCGTTTTTTCTTAAACCGGGATAGACAAAAGAGCCGAGTACAAATACGGAAAAAGGCACGGTAAAAAACAACCCCGAAAAAAACGCGACTTTGATATAAGTAAGGAATTTTTCCTGCGGCTTGAAATAATAAAGATTTACACCTGTATTTTTAAGCGGTTCCTGCAAAAAACCCATTATTTTCTCTATAAAAACAAAGGAAAGCAGCCCTGACAAAACAAAAAAAACAACAATGGTTATGATATTTATCCTTAAACTCTCGAGATGGCCGTAATAATCCGGGGCTTTTTTTTTGGAAGGCATGAAACACCGCTTATCTTTTTTTCTTTTTTTTACTTTTTTTCTTTTTCACTTTTTTCTTTTTACTTTTTTCCTGCCGCGCGGGCGCGTCCGCGTCCGCGTCCCCTGACCTTATGCCCTTTTTGAACTCGTTTATCCCTTTGCCTATGGATTTCCCGATTTCCGGAAGTTTCTTTGCCCCGAATAAAAGAAGAACTACAACCGCTATCAGAATGATTTCTCCGGGCCCTATATTCGGCATTTTGCTCCTCCTTTGTTTTGGCCTGCCTTACCGCTGCCTGTTTACATAAAGCGTCTGTGTCGGGAAGGCAAACTCGACGCCTTCTTTTTCGAACGCTTCGTAAAGTTTTATGTTTATCTCCTGCTGTACATCCATATATTTATTATAATCGCTTCCTTCTATATAATATACACTCTCGAAATTCAGGGTGAAATCACCGTAGGACGCGAAATGCGACCTGTCAAAAGTTGTGTCTTTTATACCTTCTATAACTTCTCTGACTATTCCCGGTATTTTTTTCAGTTTTTGTGACCCGGTATCATAAGTCACGCCTACGGTAAAAGCCACCCTTCTTTTTTCCATTTTCTTGTAATTTCTGACCCTCGAATTTGTGAGGTCTGTATTGGAAAATATAAGCATTTCCCCGCCGAGGCTCCTTATTTTTGTGGTTTTAATCCCTATATCCTCTATTGTCCCCAGGTAATTGTCTACTATTATAAAATCCCCTATCTCGAAGGGCCTGTCGAATACTATGGATATATAGGCGAACAAATCGCCGAGTACCGCCTGCGCGGCAAGGGCAACCGCTATACCGCCTATACCCAGCCCGGCGAGGAGCGCCGATACTTTATAACCCATATTGTCGAGCAGGATAACAATTCCCAGCCCCCATATAAGGGCCTTCGTTATTATCATAACGCCCCTTATATTTTTCTTTTTGGCCGGGTCCTGTTCCTTCATAACCCATAAATTTTCAATGAAATAATTCGCCAGGCGCGCCAAAAACCTTATTCCGAATATGGTAACCAGCGCGACAGCCGCCATGTTTATGTACTTTTCCAGGACCGGGTTAAGCGCTATGTTCTTCACGCCGTAATACAGAACCCCTACATAAAGTACGGGGATAAGCGATTTTTCTATATTCCTTGTCAGAAAATCATCGATTGAAGTATCTGTTTTCTTCGCCTTTTTTTTCATCACGGCAACCACTACTTTATCGAGCACCCATACAAGCAGTATGCCGGCTATTATAATCCCTGCCGCGAGGCAATACGACGATACCGGGCTGCCCATACACTGGGTTCCTAAAATTTCTTTTATCTTATCCATTCCATACCTCCTTTATATGATACTGCCGGAAAGCCTTTTAAAGTTTGGACGAGCCGGCGGCATGCCCCTGCAAAGGCCTTTGTTTTATTGTAGAGGCCGGTTTACCTGTCCGCCGAAGTATTAGAACGCAGGCGGGCAACCGCCCAAAAACACGCTTTTCTGACAGTATCTATATAGTGACATTAATAGTATTAAATAATGGCCCTTTATGCAAGGGTTTTTTACACGGGCACATGCAAAAAGTTTTCGGCCCCTAAAAAACAGGCCGGCCTGTCATATATTCAGAAATATTGCCGTTTTACCTGACACGGGTTACCTTTGAAATAAAAACAGCTGTCTCGCCGCAGGGCGCCCTTGCTTTTATCCTGTAAATATAAACCCCGGAGGAAACTTCCCTGCCCGCGCTGTTTTTACCGTCCCACGTAAAAACATTGTACCCTCTGTGCCCGTCAACTCCACCAAACTCATTTACAACTTCTCCCGATACAGTAAAAAACTTTATCTCCATTTCCGCCTCTTTTGACAGGCGGTATACTATTTTTGCCTTTTCTTTAAAAGGCGCGGGAAAACTTCCCTTAAGCTCCATAACAAAATCCACCGGTGTGGCCGTTATAGTCGGAGTGACAGTGTGTGTTTTTGTAATTGTATGGGTCCGCGTAATTGTATGTGTCGGCGTTATTGTCGGGGAATGGGTAAATGTCAGTGTACGGGTAAAAGTGGAGGTTACTGTCGGGGTATACGGCCCGGTAACCGGGGTGGATACAGTATCCGCGCTGCCTTTCAGCCCGGCCAGCAACACTCCGGAATCCAGTTTCTGGTCCGCGACATCGCTTATTACAATTTTAAGCACGTTGCCCGAGCTTCCGGCTGTCACAGGTGCTTTTGTATTAAGTACAGCGGTGGAACCGTCGTATTCCATTCCGTTTTCCGGAGGCGTTTTAACATTGTTTCCGTCGGTAAAATACGGCCCGTTTATTGTAATCGGCGCCCCGGTATAATCATAGACTATCTGGCTGTTGTTTAAGAAAACCCCGAAACAGTCGTTGAACTCCTCGTTTACATATTCAGGGTACTCTTCTGACCCGAAAATAAAATCAAATGAAAAGGAATTGACAGAAGGCCCGGCGTCAAAGTGTATTTCAAGCACAACAGTATCATACGCCGCCACGCTTTGGCCCACAATTTGGCTGACCAGCGCGTTGTCCCCGGGAAGGCCCATCATTGTCGTCATACCGGTGCTTTCATCCGGCGGCAGCGCGTTTTCAGCTTCGCCCGAGGCCAGAAGTATGCCGTCGGGTATTGACATGGGGCCGTTATAAAACAGGGCCGCGGGGTAATACGTTCCCGCAGGCACAAGTGAGGCGTATGTTACTGTAAGGCCCGTTCCGGGGTCGAACAGGGCTGTCGCCAGGTTATCCGCGTCGGTTGTATTGCTTACGGAAAAAGAGTAAAGAGCGGCTGATGAAATAATAAAAATCGCCGCTGTAAAAATCATTCTTTTTTTATTTTTATTTTTTGGCATATATAAACCTTTTTCATATTTGACAGCCTGCCGCTGTTTCAGTTTCGCCTTTTCATTATAAACAGCGTCCGCTTTCGTACGGCACAGCTGTTTTTTCCGGATTTTGAGTTTTTATCTCACGCAGGCTATTTTTGCCAGCTTATAAAATTTTTCCTTTCCTATTACCGCGGTAATTTTTACTATATAATTTCCGCTCGCGACCGGCCGCCCCGCGTTGTTCCTGCCGTTCCAGATATACCTGTTATAGCCGTAACTGCCTTCCTGTTTGTTTTTAAAAACGAACTCCCCCGAAATGGTGAAAATCTCCACAGTAACAACCGCGGGACAGGTCAGGTGATACACCAGCGATGTATTACGGGTAAAAGGGTTTGGAAAATTATTCACATATTTAAAATCGCAGGGAAGCGGGGTCTCAGTAACAGTAGGAGTAATTGTGTGAGTTTTTGTTATTGACCAGGTCGGGGTAATGGTATGCGTTTTTGTTATTGTCGACGTGACCGAATGGGTCGGTGTTATGGAATGCGTCGGTGAAATTGTGCATGTCGGGGTTATTGTCGGGCTCGCCATAAGCACTCCCTGGTTGATGCCGTAACTCGTTATCCATGTCATCGCTTCTCCCGGGGCAAGCGTATAATCAAAAGAGTTCACGGTTGTCGAGTCCGCTTCTATGAACTGGCCGTTTGTCCACCAAAAAACAACGGCGGTATCATTTTCGTCTATAGGAACTGACGAAGACTTTGGCGCCGCGAGTGTCCACTGCTCCGAGCCGTTCACCCTCACCCAGCTGGCCACCTCGAAAATATCCGGCTCTGTGGACGGCTCGCCATAAGGGTTGTCTTTTAAATACCCCCTTCCCACAAGATTTGGCGTGCCTTCAGCCGGCGGAATATCATAGTCCCACCAGTTACTTATCATCCCGGATGTTTTAAACCATGAAGAATTGTACCGGACAACGGAAAACCCGTTATCGACGGATATATTGGTCCCGTCCTGGTCAAGCACCATGGTATCGAGCATCAGCCTTAACGCCACATCATGGGATTCGGCGCCGGTATTTGACGCTGTGAATTTAAGCTGCATAGTATCTTTGTTAACGCCGGTCTCGGGGTTGTTTATAAATTTCCAGCGCGCTTCAAATTTTATCGTATCCTCCCCCTGGTCAGCCCCCGCGGTGGCCGTAAGGTATTTCACTCCCCATATTTCATCGGTAGTTTTTGTCAGGTGCTCCGGCTCGGGCGGAACCAAAAACATATCATACACAACACCGTCAAATTTAAAGTTTATTTTGGATTTTACGTCCGGCTTCAGCCCTGCTCCGTCATACTTGTATAAAAGCCTCGCGTTTGCCGGGTCATAAGTGCCGGATGTCCCCATATCAAAAGCGAACTCATAATCGTTTTCCCTGACATTAATCCCCAGGTATGAATTTTCTATGCTCTCATCGGCAAATACCGGCGATATCACCGAAAATAAAATCAGAGCCGCCAAAATTTTTTTCACTTGTTCCCCTTTATTTTCGCTGGATTAAGGCTTCTTAAGGGCCTTTTGTTAATTATACAATAAAAAACCCGGAATTTTTAGCGAAAACATATTTTTATACCGAAACCCTGCCGGGTATTATCCTGCCCTGTTTTTCGGCTATTCTCGAGGCCCTCAGGCAGAAGGACTCGAACCTCGCCTCGAGCAGCTGGGGATAGGGGTTACCGTCCGCTTCGATTGTCAGGAAAGGGATCCTCTCATCATCGGGAAAAACACACTCCGAAAGTACGGCACCCGCCTCTTCGTGAGCGGCCTTCTTGCTTTTCAAATCAAGGCTGTTTGTCATCACCGCTTCGGTGAACCTGACGGGCATGCACGAAAACGGGCCTATGTTTATCGCGCCGGCGTATTTTGTAAAAACATCCCTCATTGTAATGCCCGCGGTTATGCCCGGCTCCCCCTTCAATGTCTTTGGCACTATATGCTCGGAATGTCTTATTATATCTTTCATGTCTATAAATTCTTCCCTGTACAGCCCGGACCCCGACAGTATTTTTTTTATTTTTTTGTCTATAAATTTCTGCGCGCTTGAAGATATTATATAGTCTATCCAGCTTAAAAAAGTATGTTCCGGCTCCTGCAATTTTTCGTCTATCATGTAATTCAGGTAATAAAGCCATTCACTTACATACCCGGTTCTCGCTATAAAACCTTTTTCGGCAAGCCGCAAAGGTATATTCTTGTTTGAAAAAGAGTCGCGCCGGACAAATATTTCGCCCATCACAGGTACCTGGGGCGCCTTATCAAAAGGTATTTTCGTTTTTATTTTTTTCAGTTCCGCCGCGGTCTTTTTGAGCTGTAAATATATGGAACCCTTTGTTTTTCCGGCCATGGTATCGCAAATTTTTTCGTACTCTTCGTAAAAAACACGCGTGGCTTTTTCTCTGTCCTCCGCTATTGTCATTATGGCGTTCCTGATATCGTCCATAACATCGCTTATAACAATTGCCCTCCACGCGTTCAGGGTAAATTTCGGGCCGAGGCCTCCGTACCGTTCCTCGTTCGCCAGGGATATAAGGGCAACGTCCGGTATTTTCTTTTCCTTTATTACCATATTCATGAACACATGGTACTGCCCCAGGCGGCAGTACCCCGCCGCGCGGGGCTGAAAAACGACCACTTTTTCGCCTTCTTTTTTTACGTCCTTTAAATACTTGAACATCGAGCCTATACACAAAATCATAGGCAGGCATTCTTTTCCGGTTGTTACGCTCCGCCCCAGGTTAAGAACTTCTTTATCCGCCCGCGGCATTCCCTCCGCGTTTATCCCCAGCCTCCGGAAAGCCGAAGCCATCAAAGTGTTGGCAAGATCGCCCATGGACGGTATAATCAGTTTGACACGCGGGTCATTCAGCCTGAATTCTCCGCCCGAGGAATCCGCGATATAATAAACCCCGCTTTTTGTCATTTTTACCTCAGCCGGCCTGAATTTTTCCTTTTTTTCCTTTTTTTCATAATTCTGTATTTCAATATAATTTTTAACCACGTCGCCAAACGCCTCCACCCTTGTGTCTATGCCCGCGTCCGCGGTATGGCTGTCAATCTCAAGCGTTAAAGAAGGCTTTGTCCCCATAAGGCGCCTGAAATAAGCAATTAAAAGGGAATCTATAGCGCATAAAAAATTCGTTATATACACGCCGAAAAGCTGTTTGTCCCTTTCCACCATCTGGCCGGCCCTTATTATATTCTGCCCCATTTCCCAGTGCATATAACCCCGGTGGGGCGGCTCTATTTCCTCGTCTCCAAAAGGAAGCATGTCGTACGGAATAATCATATAATCCCGGCTCGCGAATTTTTTTGGTATCCCCTTGTTTGTATATTCCGAAAAAGCGTTATGCGGCGCGCCGAAAAGCACCACCGCGGTTTTTTCCGGGTTTTTATGCAGCTGTTCTATGGCCTTCGCGCCTATTTCCGTTTTTTCCTTTTCACAAGTTTCCTGCGCGCTGACTCCTTTTTTATAGGCGCGCAATGCTTCTTTGCGGGAAAAACCCAGGCCCCGCGCCATTTTCGCGAATTCATCCGCCATTGTCATCAGGCCCTTTGAAAAATTTATGGTGGGCGACAACATTTTTTTACCGTCGACTTTATCGGAAAAAAGCTGGCGCGTCCATATGCCCTCGCCCTGAACAAACAGGCACGTAGCGGAAAACTCCTTTCTTCTTATTCCGCCCTTAACATAAAGCTCCTCGACATGCGGCATAAAATAATAATCCGGCCTTTTTTCGGTTAAATTATCGAACAGGCCCAGCGCGACCTGCGCCGGG
>CAZHOD010000068.1:0-8013 GCA_964534075.1 uncultured Spirochaetia bacterium | reverse complement strand
CTTTCAGGCTTCATCCTTCGCTCTTCGAGCTACGGCTGACAAGCCGGAGGACAAGCCGGCTGACAGGAAGCTTCCGCCTTCGTTAAAACTACTGCGGACAGGTCGGCTGACAAGTAAAGGCTGCGGTTACCCGTTGTTTTAGTTTTAGTTTTCAATTTTCACCTTTAAACTTTAAGCTTCGACATGAAAGGCTGCGGTTACAAAAGCCATAATACCCCTCCCGTAACTGAGGTATTACGTTCCCTGCCAGATTTTGCTTGATAAAAAATAAAAAACCCATATAATATTACGCGGTTTGAATAAGTTAAAAGGAGAAGACATTTGCCCGCAGATTTGATAGTAGGAACACAGTGGGGAGACGAAGGAAAAGGTAAAATAGTCGATATTTTTTCGGAAAGTTATGACGTAATAGTAAGGTATCAGGGCGGCGCGAACGCCGGGCATACGGTAATTGTCGGGGACGAAAAATACATACTGCACCTGCTTCCGTCGGGAATACTTCATTCCGGTAAAATGAATATTATAGGCAGCGGAGTTGTTATCGATATAGAAGGGCTTGTTGATGAAATGGACGAGCTTATTTCCAGGGGGGTGAAAATCGGGGAAAATTCCCTGCGTATAAGTGAAAACGCCCATCTTGTAATGCCTTATCACAAAGCTATCGATGCCGGCCGGGAAAATAAAATGGGAAAAAAGAAAATCGGGACAACCGCCAGGGGCATAGGGCCAGCGTACACGGATAAATATTCCCGTTCGGGAATAAGAGTCAGGGATATGTTTGAGGATAATCTTTTAAAGGAAAAAATAAGGAACAACCTTGACGAAAAAAATTTTATGCTTAAAAATTATTACAGAACGGAAGAAATTGACGTTGAAAAAGTATTTCTCGGAATAAAAGGAAAAAGGGAACGGGTCAGGCCGTATATAACAGATACATCGTATGAAGTGAACACGCTTCTTGATAAGGGTAAAAAAATACTTTTTGAAGGGGCGCAGGGGGCGCTTCTGGACATAGATTTTGGTACATACCCGTATGTTACTTCGTCCAACCCCACAGTGGGCGGCGCGCTTTCAGGCATAGGCATGTCGAGCAGAAAAATCGGCAGGGTAATAGGCATAACAAAAGCGTACCAGACAAGGGTTGGCAGGGGGCCTTTTCCCACGGAGATGGACAATAAAATACAGGACAAAACAAGGGAAGCCGGGGGAGAATACGGGGCAACAACCGGGCGGCCGAGGTCATGCGGCTGGCTGGACCTTGTCGCCCTGAAATACGCTGCCCGCATAAACGGTCTTACTGAAATCATACTTACAAAAGCCGATGTACTGTCGGTTTTAGCCACCATAAAGGCGGCAGTGAAATACAAAGTGGATGGCGCGGAGACGGACAGGTTCATACCTGACGGCGATACTCTTATGAGGGTGGAGCCGGTATACAAAGAATTTCCCGGCTGGAAAAAGGACATTTCCGGCGTTCGCGATTATAAGGACCTGCCGGGCGAGGTTAAGGAATATATGGGTTTTATAGAGGAATTTACAGGGGTAAAGGTGTCGCGCCTTTCCGTGGGGCCGGACAGAAAACAGATACTTTCTGTAGGTTAATTATGGAAAAGGCGGCAGATAATTTTCTGTCTTCCGGGCAAAAGGGGTGTTTTTTTTATACCGGGCTCAAAGATAAAAAAAACAGGCACAATTATCTTTTTATGTCTCCTGTCGCTGAAGTGTCGGCGGATTCATATAACGGGTTTTCCAAAAAAATAAAGGAAGTAGGCAGGTATATAAAAAAGGGGTATTACGCCGCCGGTTATGTTTCATATGAGGCGTTTTACGCCATGGAAAAAAAGATAAAAAAAACCGGCAGGACGCCCGCCCCTCTTATGTGGTTCGGGATTTTTAAAAAACCCGTTAAAATAAAAAGTTTTCGCGCGGATGAAATAAAAGAATGCGGTGTTTATTCGATTCAGAACTCAGTTAAAAAGAAAGAATACCTTAATTCCTGTAATTCCATAAAAAAACTCATAAAAAACGGTGAAGTTTATCAGGTCAATTACTGCTACAGAAAAAATTTTAAACTCGCCGGCAGCGCGGGGGCTTTTTTTCGTAAACTTACGGAAAGCCAGAAAGTATCATATTCCGCGTTTATTGATGACGGGAAAAGGAATATCCTTTCTGTTTCACCGGAACTTTTTTTCAGGAGGGAAGAAAACAATATCCTGATGAAACCAATGAAAGGCACTGTCATAAAAACAAAAAAAATTACGGATAAAAAAGCGGAAAATATCCTGAAAAATGAGAAAAATAAAGCGGAAAACCTTATGATAGTCGATCTTATACGCAATGACCTCGGAAAAATATGTAAAACAGGTTCTGTCAGGGCCGGTGAAATTTTTGAAACAGAAAAGTACGGGAGCCTTTATCAGATGACCTCGTCTGTCCGGGGAAGAATCGGGAAAAATATAAGTTTTTATAAGTTTCTAAGGGCGCTTTTTCCTTCGGGTTCGGTAACAGGCGCCCCAAAAATAAGGGCCGCGCAAATAATAGATTCGCTCGAAAAGGGACAGCGGGGGGTATATACAGGCGCGGTTGGTTTTATGTCCAAAAAAGGGGGCGTGTTTAATATACCGATAAGGACGGCCGTTATAAATAAAAAAGACAAAACCGGCTGTATGGGCATAGGCAGCGGTATAGTAAATGATTCCGTGCCCGGGAAAGAATTTGAGGAATGCGAGGGCAAGGCGTTTTTTCTGACAAAACAAAGGCCGGCTCTTTTTGAGTCGATACTTCTGAAAAACAAAAGGTACCGGCTTTCAGATTATCACATACAGAGGATAAAAAAGTCCGCGGTTTTTTTTTCAATTCCGTTTTCCCCGGGAAGGTTCAGGAGCGAACTGAAAAAAATAAGAAATAAACTGAAAGAGGGAGAAAGCTACAAGGTGAAAATAACGCTTAACACGGACGGTTCCCTGAACTCTCGGGCGGAAAAAATTCCGGGTTTTCCCGCGAAGAAAAAAACAGCGTGCGTATATACCGGGCAAAAGGCGGATCCAAAAAATATTTTTTTATACCACAAAACCACATACAGGGGGTTATATGAGAGAGCCCTGAACTACGCCCGGGAAAGGGGCTTTGACGACGCGCTTTTGATCAATGAGCGGGGGGAGATAACCGAGGCCGCGTATTCCAATGTTTTTTTCAGGGTTAAAAACCGCCTTTATACCCCTCCTGTGAAATGCGGGCTCCTGCCCGGGGCTTACAGGAGATACATGCTTGAAAAAGGATATTGCGAAGAAAAGGTTCTGACGGCGCGGGGGCTGAAAAAAGCCGATGAAATATTCACCGGAAATTCGGTCCGGGGCAGGGTTAAAATAACGCTTAAAAACAATTAATAAAAAAACTTGACTTTCCGAAATTCGGATATATAATTTGCTTGAAATAAATGAGTTAAATTTAATTTTGGAGGTGGCGTAAAAAAGCCCTTATGCGGTTAACGCCCGGGTGGGAAGCGCTGCCAAAGTAAACATGTGACGTGGGGGAGAACCGATTTTTCAGCCGTTGAGGGGGCTGTTTTTCTGATTATTCTGTTTAACGTACGAAGTGCGTTTATTCCCCTTCCGGATTTAGCCGGCGGCGGGGCCGCTGTTTCGGCTGTATAATCGCGGGGACAAGGCATGCCTTGTCCTTAACCGGCTGCAGGAGCGTTTGTCGACCTTACCGGAACCGGGCATTAAGGAGGTATTTATATACTATTACGGAAGGAGGGAGTGTTTAATGGCTAAAAAGAGAAAAAAAGCGGCTGACGACGTAAAGAAAAAGAAAAAGAAACAGAAATAAGCAGCCGGAAGTTGTAAATGTCCGGTGTGGGGTTATTAATCGGCAGGGTATTAATTGTTATTTCTTTTGCTGTAGAATCAAAATCATATTCTATCAACAAGGAGGCGTAAAAAAGGTAAAATATTTATTTTGCCTGACGGGGCCTGATACGCCGCATTTCGAGTATTTTTCCGTATTTTTGCGCGAAAATTCCGCCTTAACACGGGTATATTTTAACGGGGCCCGTGTATCCTGTTCCTGAGGAGGGAACCTGAAATGGCCGGGAAAAAGAAAAAGAAAAAAGACGAGGAAGAATAAGAAAGAGTGGTAACAAACAGGGCGGGAAAATTACCCCGCCCTGTTAAATCATTAATCGGTATTTATTTTGAACTATTTAATAATCCACATCCACATCCCGAATCCCGCGGCTGTCACCGCAAAAATGGTACCTGTCACCAAAATTGCGGTGATAAAATTTTTCCGCCGGTGGTGAAGGGGTTATTTTACCTTCTTTTTTATATAATTTATTTTCCCGCCTGAGAGGAGGATTTCGATGTCCCTTTTGCTCAAATCATAATTTAAGGTGATTTTTTTATTATTTGTCTTTGCCCTTACAGGCAGCCCTTTTTTCAGCGAATCCCGCACATTTATAAGCCTTATTTTGCCGCCTTCTTTTACTGCCTTGTAATCCGAAACCGCGGAAAAAGTAAGCGGAAGTATGCCGAAATTAATAAGGTTTGCCTTGTGTATCCTGGCAAATGACTTTGTTATAACCGCTTTTATCCCCAGGTACATAGGCGCGAGCGCGGCGTGTTCCCTGGATGAGCCCTGGCCGTAGTTGTTCCCGCCAATTACAGCGGAAGATCCGGCAGCAGCCGCTTTTTCATAAAAATCCGGTTTAAGGGCGGAAAAAACATATTTTGAAATTTCCGGTATATTGGAGCGCAGAGGAAGTATTTTCGCGCCCGCGGGCATAATGTCATCTGTTGTTATGTTGTCCGTGAATTTTGAAATTACGGTTAAAGCCATTTCGTTTTTCAGGGGTTTCCCGCCGGGAAGCGGATGTATGTTCGGCCCCATGGTTATTTTGGCTTTTTTTCTTGCCGCGGGCGGCAGGGGTTTTATTATAAGCGAGTCATCGACAGGAAGTTTTACATCATCGGATATTACAGGGTATTTTTTAAGTCTTTTTGGGTGGGTTATTTCGCCGAATACCCCCGCGGCGACCGCGGCCTCCACGCTCGATAAAAATATTTTGGCGTCTTTTGTACCGGAACGCCCCTTAAAATTCCTGTTAAATGTCCGCACAGTCGCCGCGCCTGAGGACGGAGCCTGTCCCATTCCTATGCACGGGCCGCAGGCAGGCTCTATGATACGCGCGCCAGCCTCTACAAAATAGGAAAGGTGTTTGTTTTTTATCAGCGCGTCCAGTATGGTCTTTGAGCCTGGGGCCACAACAAAAGACACATCCTTATTTATTTTCCTGCCCTTAAGTATTTTCGCGGCTGTCATAAGGTCCTTGTAGGATGAATTCGTACAGCTTCCTATAATTACCTGGTTCACCTTCTGGTTTTTGACTTCCGAAACCTTTACCACGTTATCCGGCATGTGCGGAAGAGCGGCCATGGGCTCTATTTTTGAAAGGTTAATATCTATTATATCCGCGTATTGCGCGTCTTTGCCGGCTGAAAGGGGGATGAAATCATGTATACGGGAAAAATTAGACATGAATTTTTTTGTCCTTGTATCGGACGGGAACACCGAAGTCGTTGCGCCCAGTTCCGCTCCCATATTGGTTATGGTGGCTCTTTCGGGAACCGAAAGCGCGGATACGCCCGGGCCGAAATACTCAAATACTTTTCCTACCCCGCCTTTTACAGAAAGTTTCTTAAGAAGCGTAAGTATGACGTCCTTCGCGGACGACCAGGCCGGCAGTTTACCTGTCAGCCGCACCCCGATAACTTCGGGGCATGTAAGGTAAAGAGGGTAACCGGCCAAAGCGGCTGCTACATCCAGTCCGCCTGTGCCTATGGCGATCATTCCCGAGCCGCCGGCAGTGGGGGTATGCGAATCCGAACCAATAAGCGTGGAGCCGGGTTTTGTGAACCTTTCGAGGTGAACCTGGTGGCATATGCCGTTGCCGGGCTTTGAAAAATAAATACCGTATTTTTCCGCGGCCGACTGCAAAAAAGCATGGTCATCCGCGTTCTCGAACCCGGACTGCAATGTGTTGTGGTCAACGTAGCTTACTGAAAGTTTTGTCTTTATGCGTGGTACCTTAAGGCTTAAAAATTCAAGGTATGCCATTGTACCGGTGGCGTCCTGGGTCAGGGTCTGGTCTATTTTTATTCCTATTTCAGTGCCGGGCTCCGGGATGCCGGACACCAGGTGATTCTTAAGGATTTTATAAGTAAGCGTATTTTTCATAATTACCTCCGGATAATTTTTATATAATATTAATGTAATCCCCCTGAAAAGTAAAGAAAAAACTTGATTTTTTCAGATTTTCGACTATAATACGAATACGGTCATTTGGTTTTGGAGGCAAAAATGAAAGAAAAAAAAGAGGAATTAATACTTGCCGCGGCAGGCGGGCTTTTCAGTTATTACGGGATTAAGAAAACCACTGTCGAGGATATAGCAAAAAAAGCAAAAATAGGGAAAGGTACAATCTACAGTTATTTCAAATCCAAAGAAGATATTTTTGAGGCGTTTATAGACGCTGAGGTTTCCGGAATGGAAGGCAAACTTAACGCTGAAATAGAAAACCCGGTAACCGCGTCCGGAAAACTTAAGGCATTCGTGAAGTTCCATATGAACGCGATAAAAAAATTTTCCGGGTTTTTTCCGAGGTTTCACGAGGAATACCTGGAATACTACGGGTATATCGAAAAGATAAGGAAAAAATACGATAAGGAGGAGCAGGAACAGATAGAAAAAATACTTACATGGGGAGTTGAAATAGGGGAATTTGAAATAAGCGACGTAAAACTCACTGCTTTTACCCTGCTGGTAGCGATGAAGGGGATGGAGTTTCACTGGGGCGGCGGTTATAAAGAGGGCGAAGCCGACAGTAAAATTGAAACCATGATGAACATACTTTTTAAAGGAATAGAAAGAAAATAAATTTACCCGGCCGGAGGAAAAAATGCTTGAGAGGTTTTTGGAAAACTCAAAAAAGATTTTTAAATATAAAAAAACAATAATAGCGGCATTTCTCATAATTACCGCGGCGCTCGCGCCGGGGCTTTTTGTGCTTGAGATGGACAACGAACTTATCAACATGATACCCGAAAGCCACCCCGCGAGGATGGATGTAAAAAAATACCAGGATATTTTTGGCGGCTCGAGCCTGATGTTCATAGGAATCGAGGCGGACAACATATACACAAAAAAGGTACTTTCTTACATAAAAAAGCTGGCCCCAAAAATCGAAAATCTTAATTCCGTGATTCCGCAGGAAACAACGGCCCGCCTTTTTAAAACAAACACAAAAAACGCCCGTAAAATAATAAACGTAATAAGCGAATTTTCATACCTTCCTGAAAAGGAAATGATGGAAAAACTTACGGATAAAGAGGCGCTTGTTAATGAGTATTTTGTGGAGGAAGAAACCGCGTCTGTTATAGCGCGGCGCGCGGGAAAGGCCGGGGCGGAAAAAATAAAGGAAGCGTATGAGCTGCCCATACGCGAGGTTTCGGATATACTTACCACGGATTTCATAAAAGGCGAGGGGGATAAATTTAAGGTAGAAAAAATATATGACGGCGAAGAACTGACAAAAGAAAAAATAAATCAAATCAAAAAGCGGGCAGGTTCATGGGAGCTTTACGAGGGCGGTATAGCGTCAAAAGACGGCACCCTCGCCGCCATAATGGTCCGGGTAAATGAGGTGGGGCTGACAGGTGTGGGAAGGATATACGAAAAAATAGAGGGAATATTAAAGGAGGCGGAGCCGCCGGAAGGTGTAAGCGTGCGCATAGGCGGCGAGCCGGTAATAAGCTATCAGATATCGAATTACATGCAGGATGACATGCGCCTGCTGATTCCGCTGGTCGCGGTTATCGTGATACTGACGCTGTATTTTTCTTTCAGGAGGTTCAGCGGGGTATTTTTCCCCATGGCAGCAGTGGGCATGGCGGTTATATGGTCACTGGGCATTATGGCGTACTCGGGCATACCCTTAAACGTGGTAAGCACCAT
>CAZHOD010000067.1:0-8040 GCA_964534075.1 uncultured Spirochaetia bacterium | reverse complement strand
CGTTCCCCGCGCCGGCCTCCAGCACTTTCATTCCCCTTTTCAGCCCGAACCCGGACGTAATTTTTCTGACACGCGCCGCCTTTTTTTTTGATTTTACCCATGTATTTACGTAATCTTCGGCGATGTAATCGAAATATTTCCTCTCAGGACTCACTGTAGGCCCTCCTTTTGGGAGAAAACGCCAGTACAACAAGAAAAAGAAGGCTCATAAATATAACCACCGTGGCGCTGACCGGCCAGTTCAGCGCGAATGATACAAGCACTCCGCCGACAGCTCCCACAACCCCGGATAAAGCGGATAAAACAAAAAACTTTCTCAAATCGAAAGTAAGCTGGTATGCAATGGCCGGCGGTATTATTATAAGCGCGAAAAGCATGAGCCCCCCTATTGTATTCAGGTTCACGGTAATAACCGCGCCCGCGAGTATGAGTATAAGGTAATAATAAAAACCCGCGTTTATGCCGGACGCGTCCGCCATTTCCCTGTTTAAAAGTATCACGAGAAACTGCCTGTAAAAAACAACCACAATAAGTATTAAAACACAGAGTATACCGGCCATGAGCGTTATATCCGCTCCGCTAACAAGAAAAATATTTCCCCATAAAAAACTCATGACAAGCGACCCCTGCCCCTCCATTAATCCCACCCCCAGGAAGGCCAGGCCCATGACAAGGGAAAAAATTATACTCAGTGTTATGTTTGGGCTGACCCTCGCCCTGTCCGAAACCGGCCCTATGAAAAGGGACGCCAAGATGGAGGCCGCAAATGCCGACCCTTTGGACGGGAGCCCCGCGATTATTCCCCATATTCCGCCCGCCATTGCCGAATGGGCTATTGCGACGCCGACGAACGGTATATTCAGAAGAAAAATAAAAACACCTATTACGGCGCATTCAGCCCCTACAATACCGATTGTCAGAAGTGTCTTCGCCAGTATGGACTCAGCCATATATAAACTCCAGATGGTTTTTCCCGGCGAAAAGTTTCCGGGGGTCGCCCTCAAACACCGCCCTGCCTTCCTTAACAACAAGCACTTTCCGGCTCGCCTTTGGGATATGAGTTATAAGATGGGTTACGAATAAAACCGTAAGCTTTCTTTTTTTGTAAATAGAACTTACTGTTTTCAGAAAATTCCTGTACGCGTAAAGGTCGAGATTGAGATTGGGCTCGTCGAGCAAAAGTATTTCCGGCCCGCCGGCAAGGACCATCGCGAGTATAACCTTTTGTTTTTCCCCGCCGGATATTACGCCGAATGGTTTATCCAGGAGTTTATGTATATTAAGCTCTTTGATAATGCTGCCTACCCTGGCTTTTTCTTCTTTGGTTTTTTTCTCAAAAATTTTTTTATGGCACGTTATACCCGCTTCGATCACGTCCTTTACAAGCACGGGAAAATACCTGTCGAGCGTAAAATTCTGGGGCATATACGAGATTTTTTTTCTGATTTTATTGATATTTTTTTTTGTTATTTTTTCGTGTTTTACCTCTATATGCCCCGAGGAAACACGCACAAGCCCGAGTACTGCCTTTAATATGGTGGATTTTCCCGCGCCGTTGGGCCCCAGAACAGTCACAAAATCATGGTGATTTACGTTAAAATCGACGTTTTCAAGTATCTTTTTGCTGCCCGCCTTTACGCTGACATTTTTGAAATTCATGGTACAGCTCATAACACATCCCTGAACTGTTTAAGGTTATACTTCCAGAGCTTCAAAAACATATCTTCCCCCTTTTCAAGGGGAAAATTGGCCGGCGCAACGGTTTTTTTTCCGGCTTTTTTGTTTATTATCTTCGCGGTCATATCATGGGTGCCCGTAAGGTTGCTTACTATAAAATCGGCTTTTGCCGCTTTTTTTGAAAGTTCGGCGGTTTTTTTTACGGAAAGAGACTCAGGCCCGGCAAAAAATCCCAGTATCCTGAACCCGAAAAACCTGCAAAGCTCTTTCTGGAACCCGCTGCATACAACCGTGTAATTCATATTGGTTATTTTTTCCACGGTTTCCCTGTCTTTTTTCAGTTCGCGGGTTATTTTCTCTATGGAATTCACGGCCTGCTTTTCGAAACCCCTTTTTTTACCGGGATAAAATTCGGAAAGTATTGCCAAAACAGCTTTCAGCCCGTCGAAATAACCGGACGGTGTTGTCAGCCCTCCTGCTTTAAGCTTTCGCACCTTTATTTTCGGGTTAATTTTTTTAATCTTTTCAAGAAGGTAGGACTGAAACGGATGAAGTATTACAACGCGGGAATTTTTTATTTTTTCCGCGTCTTTTGGTTTTAAATCAAAATGCCCGGGGCACTGCGCCGGCGGCACAAGCGTATTTACCTCTATATCCTTTGCCGTGTCCCTTATCAGAGATTCTATCATTGTCGTTCCTGCGAGCACTGACGGGCCGTTTGAACCCCTGCCCCCGGAGCATCCCGCGAGCAGCGCCAGGGCGAGTACAACAATAATTATTTTTTTCATTTATTTTCTCCTATTATAATCAAAAATCGTGAATCGTGAACAAATACTTCATGCATAATCATCGCGGGGGATAAGAAATGTAAGGCTTTAAAACGAAATCCCCCTGTATCCCCCTTTTAAGAAAAGGGGGCAAAAAGCACTAAAGCCAACATTTCTATATCCTCGCGGCCATCCCGCCTTTTATAAGGAACCCGGGTACGGGGTAACCTTTTTTCACCTCGTATTTCACGTCATTGATATTTTCCATGTCAAGGTATATGGTAGTATCGACTCCCATAAAATCAGTGTTATAATCCACCCCGGCGTTTAATACAAAATAATCATCGAGTTTTTGCTGTGTGTTATCGGCGTTAAACCTGTCGTGAGCGTACAGCGCTTCGACGCTGATTTTTATGCCACTTACCGGCCTGACTTCCAGCCACGAGCGCCCGGTCAGGCGGGCAAGCCCTGCTGTCTTTTCGCGCGGGTCCAGGTAGGATATGCTGCTGCCCAGTTTTACTTTATCGAATAGCCGCGCGGCTGCTCCGGCTTCCGCGCCCCTTATAAGGATAAATCCGCTGTTTTTCAGCTCACTATCCACCGGGTCAGCCTGCAATATGTTATTTCCTTCTGTCTGATAAAAAGAAAGTGAATATGTAAAATTATCTCCCACATCATGGGTTGTACCTGCCTCATACTGCCAGAAATTCTCCGGCTTTAATTCCCCGTAATTCTCGAAAATCAGGGTTCCCATGGCAGGCGTCCTGTACCCTTTTGAAGCGCTGAGATAAAATTCTTGCCCCTCGTACATGGAAATGTTCAGCGCCGCCTGCGGAATAAGTTCGTTTCCCCACACGGAATTCATACCGTACCTCAGCCCGCAGGAAATTCCCGTCATTCCCACGTTCTGATTTACCAGAACATAGGGCGCGTAATCGTTTTCATGTTTTTCTTCCTGCTTTTTCATTGGTTCCATGGGCGGGTAGTTTTCGAAATAACCGCCGAAATACTGCCAGTCAAAACCGGCCTTTATTTTGTTTCCCGGCACAGGGCTGAATTCCTTCATTATACGCGCGCCGTAATTTTCATACCTGTTATCCGACCCCGGTATGGTAACACCCATTGGAGTCGATGAAACCAAAAAATCATTGAAACCACTGTCAGTGTAAAAAATAACCCTGCCTTTATTTTCTCCGTCAGTATGAGTTATCCTTATATCCGCGTCCCTCTGTATGGTATGGACTGCCTCCTGTTCCCTTACCCAGTCCTCACCCAGCGGGCCCGGATTATACGCCCGCACATCAGAATAACCGCCGTTTATTTCCGCTCTCCAGCATTCGTTTATATCATAGCCCAAAGAACCCCTGTAATTCTGTTGATAAGAATCCGAATTTTTCCTGTGTCCGTCCGTGGATTTATAACCCGCGGCAACTGAATAATCTAAACTTCCGCGTTTGTAAATATTATTGACAAAATAATCCTGTGTATAATAATTACCCGCCATCGCCCCCATTGTAGTTTTTACTCCGTCTTTTCCGGGTTTTTTTGTTTTAATGTCTATAACCGCCGCTGTTGCCTGGTTTCCGAACTCAACGGATGAAGGGCCCTTTATCAGGCGCACGCTTTCAACAGCGTCCAGCGGCAGGGTGTCGAGCAAAGCGTGCCTCCACACCGCCATGGACTGCGGCCTCCCGTCTATAAAAACTATTATCCCGGAATTCGGCGTAGCCCCAAGCCCCCTTATTTTCATTACATGCGGCGCGTATGAACCCGCGCCGGAATTCAAAACACCGGCCTTTAATGAATAGACACCGGGTTCCGCGTCCAAAACGTCCGCCACATTCGACCCGGCACCTGCCTCTATTATGCTGCCTTTAAACACCGCTTCATATTGCCCGTATTCGCCGGGCCCTGATGTATGCTCCTCCCCTTTGTCCTCTACATAAACCTTTCCTATGTCCAATGATGTTTCCCCGCCTCCCGCGGATGAAACCTGCGCGTTTACGCATACTGCCGTCATTACAAAAACAAATAACATAAACATCCTTTTCATAAAAAAACCTCCTGTGATAAATTAATTTAGCCTGAAAATTATGTCTACAAACATAGTTGTTTCGGGCCCTTTATGTTCCGGCGGCAGTTCGGGAAAAGGCGCCGCCTTTTCCACTGTTTTTACCGCGCTGAAATCAAGTATTTCGGTTTTCGAGCTTTTCAAAACCCCGATATTTTTCACCTCACCGCCCCTTGTTATCGTAAAGGCAAGGGCGACTCTTCCTTCCTTTCCTTTTCGCTTTGCCTCATAAGGGTAAGCCCTCGCCGCCTGTATCTTTTGTTTTACCATATTTTTATAATCAAGCATCTGTTTTTCAGCGTCCGAACCGATTTGCCTGTCAGCGCTTTTCCGGGTGCCGAATTCCTCTTTTTTTACTTCTGTGTTTTTTTTCGCTTCTTTTTGTTTAATAACCGCTTTATCCCCCCGCTCTTTTATCTCCGGAATCACCATAAAAGCGACCGGAATCGGGCTTTTTTCGGTTTTTACCCCGGCTGTCTTTTTATCCGCTTTTACAGCGCCGCCTGAAAACGCGGCGAGCCCTCCGAAAAGGGCCGCGTGAAGGGAAACAGCGAGAAAAAAAGAGATATATATAATGTTGCCCTTTATTATATTTTTTTTCATCTGGCCTGCCGCCCCGGTTTTATTTAAGGTCCTTTCCTTTTGTCGCGACGTTTAATTTACCGTATTTAACGCCTTTAACGCTTATGAGTTTATCCGCTATTTTCCTTATAGTACCTACCGCCCCTCTAACGATTATTACATCCAGGCAGTTGTCATGATCGAGGTGCACGTGTGTGTCCGAAACAATGAGGCCGTGGAAATCATGCTGTATGGACGTAAGCTTTTCATTGAGCCCCTTTGTGTGGTGTTCATACACAATATTTATGGTTCCTATGGATTGGGCGCTGCCGCCTTTTTCCCACTGCTCGGTGACGATTTTCTCCCTTATAAGGTCCCTTATTGCCTCTGAACGGTTGACATATCCCTTTTGTTTTACCATTTTGTCGAAAACATTAAGCAGCCCTTTGTCCAGCGACACTCCGAAGCGCATTAAATCACTCATTTTCTCACCGCCGTTGATGACACGAATTTTAGAAATAGTAGCACACCCCGGAAAACATGTCAAGGCTGAAAGACTTTGACTTTTATGAATAAAACCAATATAATATACCAAAAAAGGCGGAAGAACAATGGCAGCTTACAGGCTTTCCGAACGGGAAAACAACATCATGGCCTCGGTAAAAGAGATTTTACTGAAAAATCTTTCCCCGAAAAAAATCATCCTTTTCGGGTCAAAAGCCGGGGATAGAGCCGGAAAATCCTCGGATTTCGATATAGCTGTGGACGCGGAAAAACCTTCACCGCAAAAGCTGAGAGCGATATCAAACGATATAGAAACAGCTTCCGGTTTGTATAAAGTGGACCTTGTTTTTCTTGAGGATACGGAAGAAGAATTCAAAAAAATAATTACAGAAACCGGAAAGGTGATTTATGAGCAGTGAAACAATTTACGCGCTGAAAAAGTTCAAAGAAGCGCTGAGCAGGCTCAAACAAGGCGTAAAACAGGCGGATAATGACCTTGCCAAAGACGGTGTTATACAAAGATTTGAGTTCACTTTTGAGCTTATGTGGAAAGCTCTGAAAATTTTTCTGGAAAAAGAGGGCATCGTGGAAAAAACCCCGAAAGGATGCCTGAAAGAGGCTTTCAGGATTGACTGGATAGAAGATGAGCAGGAATTTTTATCCATGCTTGAAGACAGGAACAAAACCACCCATATTTACAGCAAAGAAGAATCAAAAAAAATATTCGACAGGATTGAACAAAACCATCTTAATGCCCTTTCCGCGCTCGCGGAAAAACTGGGGGAAAAAATCAGCTTTTAATTTTTATTGCCCGGCCGGCATTCCAAAAAACCACTCAGGGATCTTATTTCGCATCAGGCTGAATCAACGCTCATTTTGTTTATTCGTACCTTAAAGCGTCTATTGGATTTAGTTTTGAAGCCTGTTTAGCGGGCCATATACCAAACACAAGGCCTATAATTACGGAAAAAGAAGTCGCGAGCAGTACGGAACCCGCGGATATAAGCACGCTCCATCCGGTAAACAGTGAAATAACAAGCGCCACTATTCCCCCCAGCGCAATGCCGGCAATCCCCCCTACAAAAGTCATAATCACCGCCTCGATTATAAACTGTACCAAAATATCTTTTTCAGCAGCTCCCACAGCCTTTCTGAGGCCTATTTCCCGGGTCCGTTCTTTTACGGAAACCAGCATTACATTCATTATTCCTATACCGCCGACAAGAAGAGATATTGCCGCTATGGAAGCAAGCAGCAGGGTCATTGTCCGGTTCGTGCTTTCTATTGTCTCCTGTATCTCCGCCATGTTCAAAACCCTGAAAGAATCCTCCTCGCCGGTGCTTTCATTTATATTATGCCTTTGTTTAAGAACGGAAAGTATAAGCTTTTCCATACTTCCCAGCAATTCTTTGGACTCCGCCTCAACATAAATAGATCTTATGTGTTTTTCCCCAAACAGCCTGTACATAGCAGTATTTACGGGCACAAGAACGGATTCATCTTCGTTTTTTCCGGCCCCGAACCCTCCTCCTTTTTGTGTAAGAACTCCCGTGACCATAAAATCGATTTTATTGATTTTTAGTGTTTTCCCCAACGGGAATTCCCCCGGAAAAAGTGTTTCCGCAACTTCAGCTCCTATAACTGCGGCCTTTTCCCTGTTTATATTTTCCTCATCCGTAAACGCCCTTCCGTATTCAATTTCATACGCGCGCATATCAATGTATTCACTGTCAACGCCGAGGACATTAATTTCCATATTATTTCCGTTGTAAACAGCCCGCGCGCCTTCTGAATCGTAGGATGAAGCCCTTTTCACCCCCGGAAGCCTTTTTATTATTTCTGTATCTTCGGGCGTAAACCTCGCTGAGCGCTGGGTCCTGACCGCTCCCCTGTGATGATGGCCCGGCCGTATCATAAGAAGATTCGACCCCAAAGATGAAAGATTTTTATTAATGTCTGCCTGAGCGCCCTGGGTGATGGCAAGCATGGAAATAACGGCGGCAACCCCTATCAATACCCCTAAAATGGAAAGGAATGACCTCATTTTATTTCCTAAAAGTGTTTTTACTGCCTGCCTTGTGTATTCCAGCAGGCCCGCACCCCTTGCTGCTATACGTTTTTCCGCCGGGGACGAACCGCTCCGGTTTTTGGGCCTTTTTACTGCCTTTTTCCCCGTATCTCCTATAATTTTTCCATCCATCATCTTAATCGTGCGGTGGGCATACTTTGCCACATCCGGGTCATGGGTAACCAGTATTACGGTTTTTCCCTGCCTGTTCAAACCTTTAAAAAGTTCCATGACTTCTTTTCCGCTTTTACTGTCCAGGTTTCCGGTCGGTTCGTCCGCCAGTACGACATCCGGGTCATTGACCAGAGCCCTGGCAATGGCCACGCGCTGCTGCTCCCCGCCCGATAATTCCCCCGGAAGGTTAGACCCTTTACTGCCTATCCCTACTGCGT
>CAZHOD010000066.1:0-8045 GCA_964534075.1 uncultured Spirochaetia bacterium | reverse complement strand
ACAAAAGGCCAATACCCGTTTCTTTGACATCGATTGGTATTTTCCCCGCTGCCTGAACCGCGTCAGTATGAAAATACACATTTTTTTCACGCGCTATACCCGCTATTTCCCTTACCGGCTGAATAGTTCCTATCTCATTGTTTGCCCACATTATTGTTATGAGTATTGTACTGTCTTTTATGGATTTTTTAAGCTCTTCCGTATTTATAACCCCTGTTTTATCAACCGGCAGGTAAGTTATTTCAAAACCGTTTTTTTCAAGGTATTCACATATATTAAGCACAGCATGATGTTCTGTTGCCGCGGTTATTATATGGTTCCCTTTGTCTTTATTTGCGTAAGCAACCCCTTTTATCGCCATGTTATCGGATTCAGTGCCTCCTGCCGTAAATATTATCTCAGCCGGTTTTGCCCCGATAAAACGCGCGGTTTTTTCCCTTGCCTCCTCGATGTCGCTTTTAATATCCTGGGCAAACGAATAAACACCGGACGGGTTGGCGTATTTTTCCGTATAATAAGGCTCCATCGCCCGGATTACATCCGGGTCGATTTTTGTCGTGGCGTTATTGTCAATATAAATGATATTATTCATTTTTTCACCTTCCTTTTAAATGCATTTTCGAAATCTCCGCGAGCGAGGTTTTTTTGAGAAAAACGTTGATATGCCTGTCGAGTTTAACCCATACCTGCCTTATCCCGCAAATACCGGTTTTATCACAGAATTTCATGTCCACAACACACTTTGACGGGCTTATGTCGTTTTCCACGGCTAAAAGAACGTCATAAATAGATATTTTTTCCGGGCTGGTTACAAGAAAAAACCCGCCTTTTTCCCCTTTTACGGAATTTACAAGGCCTGCCTTTCTCATTTTTACAAAAATATTTTCCAGGTATCTGTTTGAAATATTTTCCTTTTCGCATATATACTTTATGGAAACCGGGCTGTTTTCATCTTTTAAATATGATACCACGAGGTGCGAAAGCGACCTCAAAGCGTACCGTCCTTTTGTGGATACTTTCATTAAAATCTCCTTTATAATCAAAAATCGTGAATCGTGAATTATTGATTCTCAATCAATCTTTTTGCCTCATTCTCGATTCCTGATTAGTGCTTCTCGATTTCCGATTAGTTTTTATGATTTATCACCTTACTTGTGATAATTATACATGCATTGGTTGTTTTTGTCAATCCGGAAGAGCCCGGATAATTATGATTTTTCCCGGCAAAAAATGCAAAAAATGAAATTAAACTTGTGTTTTTGTCCTTTTGTGTTATACTTAAATAAATAAAATTGACAAAAGGGAATTCATTTGAAAACATTACCTGATTTAATCATTGGCGGCCTGAAAATAAACCCTCCGATTATACAAGGCGGGATGGGTGTAAAAGTATCCGCCTCAAATTTAGCAGCTGCAGTCGCTGATACCGGCGCGGTCGGAACTATTTCCGCCGCTCTCATCAATGACGATATAAAAGACAGAAAAAATATAGCTTCTCACGAAGCCGCTGACAGAACAGAACTTATAGGCATGATACGAAAAACGAAATCCCTTTCAAAAGGTATAATCGCGGTAAACATCATGCTTGCCTTATCAAGCTACCCTGCCCTGGTGCAGGCGGCTGTACAGGAAAAGGTGGATATAATTTTCGCAGGCGCCGGAATACCGGTAAACCTGCCGAAACTTGTTAAAGGGTCCCCTGTTAAAATAGTACCCATTGTTTCATCCCCCCGTGTAGCGGGTATTATATGCAGGTCCTGGATAAATAAATATAACCGCCCGCCTGACGCGATTGTCGTAGAGGGCCCCATGGCAGGGGGGCACCTGGGTTTCAGCCCCGAACAACTCAGCGGCGCCTATAAAACCCCGACCCTTGAAGAGCTGGTTGTTGAAGTTGTAAAAATAACAAAAACCTATGAAAAATCTGCCGGCAAAAAAATACCTGTAATAGCCGCGGGCGGAATATACGACGGCGCTGATATTGCCCGCATACTGGAGCTCGGTGCCTCCGGGGTACAGCTCGGCACCAGGTTTGTCTGTACAAACGAATGTGACGCTTCTTACGAATTCAAACAGTCGTATTTAGACGCTTCCAGAGAAGATGTAACAATAATAAAAAGCCCTGTCGGCATGCCGGGAAGGGCCATCCGCAATAATTTTTTGAAAAGGGCGGAAAAAGGCAAAATTAAATTCAAATGTTCATACCGCTGTTTAAAAACGTGTAATCCGGCAAAATCACAGTACTGTATCGCAAAAGCGCTTGAAAACGCCTCGCTCGGCGATCTGGACAACGGTTTCGCTTTTGCCGGCTTAAATGTTCACAGGGTAAATAAAATAGTACCCGTACGGGAGCTTATCGCCGAACTCGTCGGAGAAACAAAAACTGCTTTTGCGGCGGCTGCCGTATGACCGCCGCGGAAGAAAACAAAAATTTTTACGGCCTGGGTGTGGCCCCGGGCATCCTGGAAATACTCAACAACCTGAAATTCACTATTCCAACCCCCATACAACAAAAAGCAATACCACTGGCCGCCGAAGGAAAGGATGTCATAGGTATAGCGCAGACCGGCACCGGCAAAACCCTGGCGTTCTGTATCCCTATGATACAGCGCCTGGCATCCCGCCCTAAAGACACAGGCCTTGTCGTAGTGCCCACGAGGGAGCTTGCCCAACAGGTAAATGAAACATTTTTAAAAATCGCGCCGGCATTCAGCATCAAAACATCCGTATTAATAGGCGGCAGCCCTATCAGGAACCAGCTGTCCAGCCTTAAAAAAAATCCCCGCGTTGTCATAGCGACTCCCGGGAGGCTCATAGACCATATTGAACGGAAAACAATAAACCTTGACAACACACGCGTGGCTGTCCTTGACGAGGCTGACAGAATGCTCGACATGGGGTTTATGCCGCAGGTAAACAAGATACTTAAAAAACTTACCCGCCCCCGGCAGGTAATGCTTTTTTCCGCCACAATACCCCCGGAAATAATCAAAATCGCCGCTTCACATATGAAAATGCCGGTCAGAACCGAAATAGCCCCTTCGGGAACCGCGCCGCGCCTGATATCACAGGAAATTTTTGTGGTAAAAAGAGAAAATAAATTTAAGGCCCTGTCGGATTTCCTGAAAGATTTTAAGGGTTCGGTTCTGCTGTTTGCGCGCACAAAAAGAGGGGCGTCGAATATAACAAGAAGGCTTAAAAAAGCGCGCTACTCCGTGGCTGAAATACACTCCGACCGGACAATGGGACAGAGAAAAGAAGCGCTAAAAGGTTTTAAAGCAGGAAAATACCGCATACTCGTCGCGACGGATATCGCTTCCCGCGGCCTGGATGTTACCGGCATAGAACTTGTTGTTAACTACGACCTTCCGGATGACCCGGAAAATTATGTCCACAGAATAGGACGAACGGGCCGCGCCGGAGAAAAGGGCCACTCCATAACATTCGCGGCTCCTGACCAGGGCAATGATGTCAGGGACATAGAAAATATTATAAAAAAAGAAATTCCCCGCTCCTCCCGGCCTTCTTCTGAAAAATTACATACAACACGGGCAAAGGTTGTCTGGTCCACCAGCAGGGGGCGGTTCAGAAAAAGGAAATAATATACCCGCCGCGCCGCCTTTTCCTCATGCCTTAATATACTAAAACCAAAATTTTTTGTTTACAAACAAACCGATTCTGTTATAAACTACAACAACCGTTAAAAGGAGGTTTTATATGGAATACATCGAAGTACCTTTAAACGAGGCATACCGGTTACTGAATACCGGCCCTCTTGTCATGGTTTCAACCGTTTCAAAAGACAAAAAATACAACACGGCCCCCATAGCGTGGGCATGCCCGGCGGCAAAAGAACCGGCACGTGTTCTTATAGGGGTGGGGAAAAAACACAAAACCTTTTCCAATATAGAGGAAACCGGGGTTTTCGCCGCAGCTGTCCCGAATATTTCCCAGGTTGAAATGATAAAATCCACAGGCTCTGTTTCCGGCAAAGAAACAGACAAATTCGGGGAATTTAACATAAAATCCATGCCGGCAAAAAAAATAGACTGTATTATACCCGAATCCGTAATCGGGTACATAGAATGCAAAGTCATCAATACTTTCTCCGTTGACAAACTGGCCCTTATAGTAGGGGAAGCTGTATACGCCGGCGCTGACAAAAACGCCTATGACGGCGAAAGGCTGCTGTCCGAAACCCCGGCGGGAAAGACTGTGCATCATCTCGGCAACAAACGCTTTATGGCCCTTGGTGATAAAATAACGGAATAACACATTTAAGGAGGATTATATGAAAAAATTTGTTTCTTTCGTTGTTGTGTGCTCTTTTATCCTGTTTTTAGCTTCATGCGTTGCCGTAAAACCAAAACCGCGTTATAAAAAAGTAAAGTCCGCGAAAACAAAGGCGGGATGGGTGGCACTTAAAAAGCACGGGGCACCCGTCAAAATAAAAGTATGGCGCAACCACAAAACCCGCGGCCCAAAACCTTTCCGGATAACGCGCCCCGGCGCAAAGGTTAAAGTACTTAAAAGGCGTGGGGCCATGGCCCTGGTAAAATTTGAAAACGGGGATACCGGATGGGTCAGGGCGGTTTACCTGCCGTAAAAGAATTTAAACAGCCGCTGCAAAAATTATTATTTTACTATAACTACTTTTTCCTTTGTTGTGTAACATGGAGTTTTAACCACAACCATGTAAATACCGGAGGAGACGGCTTTCCCTGCCTCATTTCTGCCGTACCACATGACTTCAGCCGCGGTTTCCGCGCGCACGTTTTTTCTGAATATCTCTTTTATTTTTTTCGCGTTCCTGTTATATATAACGATTATTATCTCGCCGTCCGTAGCGCAGGGTGAAGCCGAAATCCTGTACCGCTGGCCTTTTTCCGGGTTAAATACATTTTTAACGCAATCTATGCTTATTTCACGCATTGTTACTCCTGTGACAGTTTTTTCGCCCGTTTTGTTCCGGATTTTTATGAAAAACCTGCCTCCCTTGTTATGGCAGACATTATATAACACCGCTGTTTTTATTTAAAGCCAAATCCCGCCCTTTTTTCGGCAAAAAATTGTCTTTTATACAATTCTTAATTATGGTAAACTTAAGTTATATCATATTTACTTTATCAGGAGGATTGAACCCGCATGAAATTTAAAGAATTTAACGTACTGCCAAATCTGCCGGAGGCAATAAAACCTCTGCTCGATATTTCGTACAATCTCTGGTGGGCATGGGACCCCGAGCCTTTCGCGCTTTTCAGGGATATTGACCCTGATTTATGGTCACAAACCAGCCACGACCCGGTAAAATTACTCTACCGCCTGCCCCAGGAAAAACTTGATTCTATTGCGAAAGACGACGGTTATATATACAGGATACAAGAAGTTATAAAAAGGCTTGATAATTATATGACAAAGCCCACATGGTATGAAAAAAACAAAAAAGGGCTTCCCAAAGGGTTTAATATAGCATATTTTTCCCTTGAATACGGGCTCGCCGAGTGCCTGCCTGTATATTCGGGCGGGCTGGGCGTGCTTGCCGGCGACCATTTAAAATCCGCCTCTGACCTGGGCCTGCCTTTTACCGCGGTAGGGCTTCTTTATTCAGAAGGTTATTTTCACCAGTACCTGACCAAGGACGGGTGGCAGCAGGAAAAATACGTAAAAACCGACTACAACATAGCCCCGGTGTCGAGGGTAAAAAACAAAGACGGCTCCCCTCTTACCCTGGAGCTTAACTACCCGGACGGCCCGGTAAAATTTCACGCCTGGAAGGTTAAAATAGGAAGGATCACTCTTTACCTGCTCGACACCAACATCCCGGAAAACACGCGGGATAAAAAAGATATAACCAGGCGCCTTTACGGGGGCGATTTGGAAATGAGGATAAAACAGGAATACCTGCTCGGAATAGGCGGCATGACAGCGCTGAACTCCCTTAATATCGACCCTACGGTAACCCACATGAACGAAGGCCATTCCGCGTTCCTCACGCTTGAAAGAACAAGAAGGCTGATGGAAAAAAATAATTTAACCTTTGCCCAGGCATCGGAAGCAGTCGCGGCGTCCGGCGTATTTACCACCCACACGCCGGTCCCGGCGGGCAACGACCGGTTCCCTACCGACCTTATGGAAAAATATTTAAAGGGTTTTGTGGAACAAAATTTAAAAATATCTTTCAGTGATTTTCTCAGGCTCGGCAGGGTTTACCCTGATGATAAAGAAGAATGGTTCTGCATGACTGTACTGGCGCTTAAACTTTCGCACTATAACAACGGAGTATCGAAACTGCACGGCCGGGTCAGCAGGGATATGTGGAAGGATATCTGGCAGGGCGTGCCGGTAGAAGAAGTGCCCATACCGCATATAACAAACGGCATCCACGCGCCTTCCTGGATTTCCAATGAGATTGCCAGCCTGTTCTCACGGTACCTGGGAAGCAAATGGCTCTATGAGCCGGGCAAAGCAAAAACCTGGGAAAAAACCCCCGAAATCCCGGACATAGAATTATGGCGCACCCACGAAAGGCGGAAAGACAGGCTCGTCGGTTTTGTAAGAAAAAAACTAAAGAAACAGCTTGCCGAAAAAAACGCGCCCGCGGAACAAATCGACAGGGCCGGAGAGGTCCTTACTTCGGAAGCGCTTACAATAGGTTTTGCCAGAAGGTTCGCGACCTACAAAAGAGCCACGCTTATTTTCCGGGACCTGGAAAGGATAGCAAAACTCCTGAATAACAGCAAAAGGCCCGTCCAGATAATAATATCCGGAAAAGCCCACCCAAAAGACGACGCGGGCAAGGAATTTATCAAACAAATTTTTCACATTTCCGAAAAAGAAAGCTTCTCCGACAGGATAGTATTCATAGAGGATTATGACCTGAATACCGCGCATTACCTTGTCCAGGGTGTCGACGTGTGGCTCAACAATCCACGCAGGCCGCTTGAGGCAAGCGGGACCTCCGGTATGAAGGCAAGTTTTAACGGCGGGCTGAATTTCAGCATCCCGGACGGGTGGTGGGCCGAAAAACCGGAAGCAGACAACGGCTGGATAATCGGCCGGGGGGAGGAATACGAGGATATAGAATACCAGGACCGTATAGAAGCACAGTCTATTTATGAAATCCTGGAAAATGAAATAATACCGCTCTATTATAAAAGGGGCAAGGACAACATCCCCCACGGCTGGATTAAAAAAATGAAGTCATCCATGCAGACGCTTTGCCCTGTTTTTAACACGGACAGGATGGTCATGGAATACACGGAAAAATTTTATAAACCCGCCGGGGCAAATTACGCCAGCCTCACCTCTTCCGGCTCTGACAAAGCAAAAAAAATAGCCTCCTGGAAATCGAAAATTGAAAAAAAATGGGAGGGGGTGAAAATTTTATCTTTTATTTCGGATTCCCCCGCGGATATTAAAATGGGAGGAAGCATATCCGTCGAGGCGGTTATTGAGCCTTCGGGGCTCTCGTATCAGGATTTTAACGCGGAAATTTATTACGGATTTGATATAGCGTCCGAAGAACTCATAAAAAAAACATCGGTTAAAATGAATTTCAGTGAAGAAAAAGACGGGAAATTTATTTATAAAGGGGAAATCAGACCGGATTTTTCGGGAAAAATAAGGCTGACTATACGCGTGCTGCCGGAACACCCGGACCTTCCGGTTAAGTTTTTACCGGGGTATATTAAATGGGCGGAAGTTTAATTTAAAAAACAGGAGGGTATAACTATGGCTATGAGGGATTCAAAAGAACAAAAACTACACGATACAATAGTCGCTTCTCTAAAATCAATTTATCAACAGAGGGGAGCCGGCACAGCGCTGGATGGTGAGGACGCTTCGATAAAAGGAGTGTCCCTCGACCTTAAAATAAAAAACCCTTTTCTGATAGCTTTCAAAATCGAAACCAACAGCACTGTTACAGAGGGAGAGGCGATGGCGTGGAAGCAGATATCCGACACCGTAGGTGTTTTCTTTCTCCTGGTCCCGGATCCCCTTAAAGCCGAAGCGGTGCGGATAATAAAAAAGAACCAGATAAAAAA
>CAZHOD010000065.1:0-8170 GCA_964534075.1 uncultured Spirochaetia bacterium | reverse complement strand
GTTAAAAGGCAGGTTGTGGAAATGATAAGGGGGGACATCGCCTGGTTTATAATAGTGTCGTTTCTTTTCGCGATTACCGTATTCGCGGTTATATCAGGAAGGCTGAAAAATTATCTGGCAGCGGCCCTGGTGCTTCTGGTGATAAATTTTGCTGATGTGTACAGGATAGATAAAAATTTTATAAAATACGAGGATTACAACCGTATTATTAAACCCAATAACCCCATAACCGCTTTTTTCGATTCCCGTAACGGCATATACAGGGTAGCCGGGCTGGACAGGGTTGCCGGCCCCAACAAAGGGGTATATTATGATATAGAGACAACGGGCGGCAACCACGGCCTTGCCCCGTCCCGGACAATGAAAATGAAAAAGGCGGGCTTTTTCTCCCGCATGGACATAAACAGGATATTCAATGTAAAATATTATGTTTCCCGCAACGCGATAAACGCGCCGGGGCTTTTAAAAGTAAACAGCCCGGGCATAAATATTTATGAAGACAGCGGGACCCTGGACAGGGCGTATTTTGCCGGCAGGGTCATAAAACTCGGGAGTGACAGCGAAGTGTTTGATTATATGGAATCGACTTATATGGACGGTGATACGGCGCTTGTGACGGAAGAGACGGGTATAACCCGCGGAGGCGAGGCGGGCAGGTCCTTTGTGGAAATTTATGATTACGCGCCTTCCCGCGTGAGGGTAAAGTGCATAACGGAAAACGAGGGTATCCTGGTGCTTTCAAACCTTTATTACGGCAACTGGAGGGCCGAAATTGACGGTGAGCCCGAAAAAGTTTATAATGTCAATTACGCCGCGATGGGGGTGAGGGTGGAAAAAGGGGAGCATGACATAAAGTTTTATTACGACGGCGGGAACATAACATCCGGCTTGATAATTATGCTGGCGGCGCTTATTTTTTACGCGTGGCTGTATTTTTTTGAAATAAGAAGGCCCCGGCGCAAAAGGAGGAAAGAGTGAAGGTGCTGATAGTTGTGCCCACTTATAATGAAAAAGAGAATATAAAAAAACTTATCCCGGGGATAAAAAAAGCCCGCGGCCGCGCGCATATTTTAGTTGTGGATGACAATTCCCCCGACGGCACCGCCGGGGAAGTAAAAAAACTGGGGAAAAAATATAAAGGCGTATACCTTATAAAAAGAAAGGGAAAAGCAGGCCTTGGAACGGCTTATGTGGAGGGTTTTAAATTCGCGGTTAGGAAAAGATACGATTATATATTTGAAATGGACGCGGATTTTTCCCATGATCCCGCGTACATACCTGAATTCATAGATGAAATGAGAAAATATGACCTGGTTATAGGTTCGAGGTATGTAAAAGGAGTCAGCGTAGTAAACTGGCCGATAAGAAGGCTTATGCTTTCCAAATTCGCGAATTTTTACGCCCGGGTTATAACGGGGCTTCCGCTGACGGACTGCACGAGCGGTTTTAAATGCTATAAAAGAAAGGTGCTGGAGGGCATAGGGCTTGACAGGGTGCGTTCCGACGGTTATGCTTTTCAGATAGAAATGCACTTTAAGGCATGGGAAAAAAATTTCAGGATAAAGGAACTGCCGGTTATTTTTGTGGACAGGCACGCCGGGAGCTCAAAAATGTCAAGGGGCGTGATGCTGGAAGCCGCTTTTATAGTGTGGAAACTTAAACTCGGGCTGATAAAATAAGCGGGCCAAAGCGCCGACGGAGGATAAAAATGAGAAAAAAAAGGGTACTGGTGACGGGAGGGGCGGGTTTTATTGGTTCCGGCATTGCCGACGCGCTTATTTCAAAAGGTTATAATGTTACAATAATCGATTCCCTTGCGACGGGCCTTAAAAAGAACGTAAATAAAAAAGCGCTGTTTATAAAAGGCGATGTGCGGAATAAAAAGGACGTTGAAAAATGTTTCAGGAAAAAAGCGGACGTAATATTCCACATAGCCGGATGCGCCTCGACAATCAGGTCTTTCGATGACCCCGCGGAGGACCTTAAGACAAATGTCCTGGGCACCGTAAATATTATAAACGCCGCGATAAAACACAGGGTAAAAAGGGTGCTGTACGCGTCATCGATGACAGCTTACGGCGCGCCGGACGCGCTGCCGGTTAAGGAAAGTTCTTCCACTGTTCCCATATCTTATTACGGCATAACGAAATTTTCCGGGGAGAGGTACGTGATGGCAACGGGGGAAAGAAACGATTTGCCTTTTAAAATAAACACTACGGCTTTCAGGATGTTCAATGTATACGGGCGCAGGCAGTCGCTGACCAACCCTTACCAGGGGGTTGTTTCCATTTTTATAGGGAACGCCGCGCGGGGCGAACCCATAATGGTTTTCGGCGACGGCAAACAGTCCCGGGATTATGTAAACATAAAAGACGTGGCAGCGGCCTGGACAAACGCGATTAATAACCGGAAATCTTTCGGAAAAGTTTTTAACCTGGGGTCCGGCACCCGTATTTCCGTGAACAGGCTTATAAATTATATACTGAAAGGATTCGGAAAATCCCGTAAAAATTATAAAATAGTGTACAGGCCGGTAAGGCCCGGGGACCAGAGGCACATGCAGGCGGATATATCGAGGGCAAAAAAGATTTTGAAATGGAAACCTGAGGTTTTGTTCGGGGAAGGGATAGCGGATGTTATTTCCTGGGCAAAAGAAGAGTATTTTTAAGGCCGCGAAGGTTTGATTTATGAGGCTTTTTCTCGGAATACCTTTGAGCGGGCCGGAGCAGAAAAAAATAATCTCACTATATCCCGGTTTTAAAGGCGTGAAAGCCGTTAAAAGGGAAAACCTTCATATAACCCTGAAGTTTCTTGGTGAAAATTCAGTCAATAATACGGATAAAATTAAGGCCGCGATGGGAAGGGCCTGCTTTGGCATGAAAAGGTTTAGCACAAAAACCTGTTTTTTTTCGGCTTTTCCCCGGGAGGAAAAAGCCGGAATCATTTGGGCAGGTGTGGATGATAAAAAAGGTGTGTTGCGGGAAATTCATAAAAGGCTGGAGGAAGAACTGGGCAAAGAGGGGTTTGAAAAAGATAAAAGAAAATTTGTGCCTCATATTACAGTAGGAAGGGCCCGCCGGCCCGCGGCAATTAAAAATTATTTAAAGAAAATCAGGCTTGATATATGTATAGATGTTGAAAGTGTGGTATTATTTGAGAGCGAGTTAAAAAAGGAGGGGGCTGTTTACAGGCCGGTTTATGCGGAAAAGTTTGGCGGCGGGGCGGCTGATAAGGTAAAATAAAAATATTTCAAAACAGGTGAAAAATTGGGAATTGACAGGCAGGCAATCAGGGATTACGAGAGATGGTTCAATACCCCCGCCGGGGTATATGTGGATGAAAAGGAAAAAGAAATGCTGCTGGAGGGAATGCGTTTCAAAAGAGGGCAGAAGGTGCTTGAAGTTGGCAGCGGAACGGGCAGGTACCTGCAGTACCTTTCCGGGCTGGAGCTGAATGTTGCCGGTATAGAGCCCATGGACGAGCTGGCCGGGACCGCGCTTTCCAGGAGCGGCATAACAAAGGAAATGGTTATAAAAGCCGGCCCTTCGGCCATTCCTTTCGGGGACAACAGTTTTGACAGCGTTTTTTCGGTAATAGCGTTTCAGTCCGGAGGAGACAGAATAAAAACTTTCAGTGAGATGTACAGGGTCGCGGCAGAAAAAGTAGGCATAGGTTTTTTAAATAAGCACTCTATAACCAATATATTCAGCACAAAAGAACGCAGGCGGCTGTACAAAAGAGCCCGGCCCCTTTCGGGCGGGGAAATAAAAAAAATAATAACCGCGGCGGCCGGAGGAGAGGTAAAAAAAGAAGATATAAAAATACGCTATTCACTTTATACGGCGGTGAATTTAGGGTATATGATGCCGGCGGTTGACAGCCTGCTTGAGAAAATTAACCTGCCGCTGGGTAATTTCGGGATGGCGGTTGTAAATAAAAACAGCAAAAGAAAGGCAGGAAAATAATGTCGGTGATAGGCTATATTTATACAGGGGCGGGCAGCCAGTATGTGGGAGCGGGGAGAAAGGTTTATGACAGCACCTGGGCAATGAGAAAATTTTTCGACAGGGTAGATAAAAAATATCATGATTTTAAGATAAACAAGCTTTCCTTCCTCGGCCCGCGGGAGGAACTCTTAAAAGAGGAAAACGGCGTAATAATAAATTCTGTTTACAGCGCCGGGTTGTACGAGGTGCTGAAAGAAAGAAAAATCACGCCGGAACAGGCCGCGGGATATAAATCAGGTGAGCTCATGGCGCTTGTAGGGGCATCCTCGGTTGATTTTGACGGCGCTGTGGATTTTCTTTTTAAAAAAAAGGAACTCATAAAACAGGAGACAGGAAAAGCGCCTTTTACGCATATAGAAGTAAATTCGGTCCCAATCGCGAAAATAGAACAGGTGGCGGCGGGCATATCAAAACAGTTTAAATGCAGCGTAGCCGCCTATAATTCCGCGGACAGCGCGGTGGTGGCCCTGGAAACCGGGGTCAGGAACAAAGCTTTTGAAATATTCAAAAAGCTTAACGGATCCGTAAGGGAGCTGCCGGGCGAGGAAACAACCGGCCTTCCTTTTCTCGGGCCCGTTAAGGAAAAACTTTTAAAAGAGTTCGGCAGTTTAAAAATTGACAGGCCTTCGCACAGGATTATACGCCAAACCACAGGTGATTATTACGAAAACACAGCGGGTATCAGCGCGGGTTTCGCGGATTATATCACAAAACCGGTAAGGCTGGACAGGATAATAGAAACAATGATAAAAAACGCGGTAAATACATTCGTGGAAATAGGATGCGGCAGCCGGGCGCAGAGGCTGGTAAAAAAAGCGGACAGCGGTAAACGCGCCCTGGGAACCCATGATTTAAACGCGTTGAGCCTGACAGTAAAGCTGGCGAACTGAGGAGGAAAGATGAAAAAAATAGCGGTAGTTGCGGCGAATTTCAGGCATGTTTTTCCCGCGGAGATACTGCGGGTAATAGAAAAGGAGTCAGAAGGGAAATTCGGTATTATGCAGCAGTCCACGAGCGCGCTGCCGGATTATGAAAAGGACCAGCTGAAAAAAATTCTTTATGAAAGGTCCCCTTCCGCCCTGATAGCGGTCTGCATGAACCCGGAAAAGAGCGTGCTTGACGAATACACGGAAAAAGGCGTGCCTGTTGTGCTGATAGACGAGTATGTAGAGGGGCACAGCATGGCAGCGTGCGACAATTATACCGGGGGTTATACAGCCGCTAAATTTTTATGCGGCGCGGGTAAACGCAGGATAGCGGTAATTACCGGCAAAATGGATGTCGAAGGCGGGTATAACGCGAGAAAAAGGTATGAGGGGTTTAAGGCCGCGCTTTACAGGGAAGGGGAGCGATTCGATGAAAAATACCTTGTGGAGGTTGTTAGTTATTCTTACAAAGAGGGCGACGAAAGCCTGAAAAAAATGGTAAAAGAAGGGCTCAAACCTGACGCTGTTTTCTGCGCGGCCGGAGATATATGCGCGATGGGCGTTATGAAAGCCGCGAGGGAACTGTCTGTTAAAGTGCCCAATGAGTTGTCAATAATTGGCTACGATGATATGGAAAAGTCAAAATCTACCAGGCCGCCGCTTACGACAATAAGGCAGCCTTACAGGGAAATGGCGGCGTATGCCCTCGATATGGTTACGCGAAGGGCGGGGGAAATATTAAAAAAGCCCGAAAAAAAATTATTCGAGCCGCGGCTTATAAAAAGGGAAACTGTCAGCGGAAACGCGGGTTAAGGCCGGCCGGTTACGGCGCGGGAAGCCTATAACCGGGTAAACACGCTTAAAAAAAACAGGGAGGACGTATTGAATATAAAAGAATTACTTAACAACGAGCAGTTGCGGGCCGCCAGGCACAGGGAGAAACCGCTTTTAATACTGGCGGGCGCGGGCAGCGGGAAGACGCGCGTCATTACTTACAGGATAGCTTACCTTATTGGCGAATGCGGTGTTTCTCCTTCTTCCATACTCGCGGTTACCTTTACAAACAAGGCAGCGGGCGAAATGAAATCAAGGATTAAAAAAGCCGTGGGAAAAGACGCCGCTGATATCTGGATATCGACTTTCCATTCGCTGGGGGTCAGGATACTCAGGGCGCACGCCGATAAGCTCGGTTACGCGATGAATTTTTCGATTTATGACGAGGATGACAGGGAAAGGCTCGTTAAAGAATGTATGCACCAACATAAGATATCCGATAAGCAGATTAAGCCGTATGTTTTGAAAAAAAATATTTCCAAAATAAAAAACAGCCTCATCACGCCGGAAGAATATGAAAAGGAACACGCTTTTGGTTATGAGGAAAGGATTATTTCGCGGGTTTATGAGCTTTACGAGGAAAAGATGAAAAGAAACAACGCGGTTGATTTCGATGACCTGATAATGAGGCCCATACAGCTTTTTAAAAAGCGCCCGGAGGTATTATCGCGTTACCAGAACAGGTTCAAATATATACTTATAGACGAGTACCAGGATATAAACCACGCCCAGTACACTTTTATTTCCATGGTGGCCGGCAAATTCAAAAATATATGCGTGGTAGGCGACGATGACCAGTCCATATACAGGTTCAGGGGCGCGGATATAACGAATATACTGAATTTTGAGGAGGATTACCCCGACGCGTCTGTTATACGCCTGGAACAGAACTACCGCTCCACAAAAAATATCCTCAAAGCGGCGCATAGTGTTATTATGAATAACAATGGAAGGAAGGATAAGGAACTCTGGACCGAAAATAGCGGTGGTTCGAAAATTGTTTTTTGTTATACGGACGACGAGATTCACGAAGCGGAAACAATAGTCAATGAAGTGGAAAAGATGCTGGTGACCTCGGGAACAGAACTTAAGGATATCGCGGTTTTTTACAGGACTAACGCGCAGTCGAGGGTTATAGAGGATAAATTCAGAAGGGCGGGCATACCTTATAAGCTGGTAGGAGGGATGCAGTTTTATTCGAGGATGGAGATAAAGGACCTTCTCGCGTATATGCGGATAATTGCCAATCCCGGTGATGTTATTAGCTATAAAAGGATAATAAACGTGCCGCCGCGGGGTATAGGCGATACAACAGTCGAAAGAGTCGAAAATTTCGCCATGGAAAACGGGGTGACATTCGCCGAAGCGGTATTAAGGGCCGATGAAATAGAAGGTATTAAGGAAAATTCCAAAAAAGGCGTTAAAAATTTCGGGGCCTTTGTCAGTGAAATTTTGGATATGAAGGGGAAGGTATCCCTTGAAAAGCTTTTAAGGGAAATAATAAACAGGGCCGGTTACCTTGAATACTGGAAAAACGACCCGTCAGTAAGGTCGAATGAAAGGATTGAAAATATAAAAGAGCTTGTATCCGCGGTTTCGGAATACGAGGAAAGCAGCGGGGAGGCGTCGCTTGACGAGTTTTTAAGCCAGGTATCCCTTATATCGGATATAGACCGCATGGATGAAAAAGCCAACGCGGTTACGCTTATGACGCTGCACGCGGCCAAGGGGCTTGAATTTGACACGGTTTTTATCGGGGGGATGGACGAGAATATTTTTCCGCATAAAAACAGCATAGAAGAAGAAAACGGCATAGAAGAGGAAAGGCGGCTCTGTTACGTAGGGATTACCCGGGCGAGGAAAAATCTTTATTTGCTCAGCGCTGTTTCCAGGCGCCGGTTCGGCGGGCGCAGGCTGGGCGCGGTCTCGAGGTTTATAAACGAAATACCGCAGGAGCTACTGGAGCGAAGGGGAAGGGCGCCAATCAGGCAAATCAGGGAAAAATACGAAACAAACAGCAAAGAAGAAGAGTATATTGATGAGGAGCCTTCTTACGACGGGCCGGATGAGGTCGAGGTGCCTTTTAAGCCGGGTGAAGGGGTAAAGCATAAAAAAATGGGGGCAGGCAGGGTATTAAAAGTAGAGCCTTACGGCGGGGACCTGAAAATTACTGTTAAATTTAAAAGGCACGGGAAAAAGGTGCTGTCCGCTAAATACGCGGGCCTGCAAAAGACAGGATGATTGTACCGCCTCTGTTATGGTGGCGCATTTCGGTCTTTGTAGGCGCAACCTTTCAGGTTGCGGTAGTTAAAGGCACGCAGCCATTCACCTGAGCTATCAACCTGCGCTAAAGCTTCCCCCTACGCCTTTCAGGCTTCATCCTTCGCTCTTTCCGACTGCGTC
>CAZHOD010000064.1:0-8256 GCA_964534075.1 uncultured Spirochaetia bacterium | reverse complement strand
AGATACCTATAAGGAGCTGCTTGATTTTGTCGCGGGCAAGGACCCCATAACCTATAATATGGTGCTTGAGATTCTCGAGGAAGAGGTAGAGCATGAGGAGGACCTTGAGTCAATCAAAGAAGACATGGAAGCGCCCGTAAAATAAAAGCCCGAACAGATGAGCCCGCCGCTTTTTATCAGCGGCGGGCTTTTTTATATTGGCAATTTTGGGGAGGAAAAAGGTGAGTGTATGCAAGTGGTACCATGTGTGCCCGGTAAAATATTATACCGGCGAGGGGAAACTTGACAGTAAATGGGTGGAAAATTATTGCCTTAAAGGAAATAAGGCCTGCAAAAGGTATATCATGGAGGAAAAAGGGCAGCCCCATCCCGATAACATGCTGCCTGACGGCACCATAGGCGAGAACCTCAGGTAATATTATCCCCGGTGTTTATTTACCGTATTCCCAATTATATATTAGAACGCCCTTTTAAATCATATTCAAATATGTTAATATTAAAAAAAATGGGGTGGTGTTATGAATTGAAAAGGGTGATGTTTTTTTTCTTTGGCGCTTTTATTTTAATAGTTTGCGGCTTTTTACACCTTCAGGCAGCTGTTATCAATATTGAAAAGGATATCGAGCCTGAAGTCGGGTTTATAGGAGATACAGTCAATGTTTGTATAACAATCGACCCTGCCGGTATAGAGCCTGAGGCTGATATAATGTGGGTTATTGACAGGAGCGGTTCAATGGGCTCGGGTATAGACAATATAATTTCGAATATAAATACATTTACCGACCAGTTGGCCCAGGAGGGAATAGATTACAGGAACGGGCTTTTAACTTATGAAGGAAACCCCGAGTTACCTTCCACAACATTCGTCCATTACGGGTTTACGGATGACAATTCGGTTTTTTCGGCCTGGCTTAACAATATTTCCGTAGACGGGGGAGAGGAACCTACGCTGGAGGCGCTTTACGAGGCAGTTACAAATACACCGGATCCGTGGCGGGATGACGCCTCGAAAACCCTTATACTTATCACAGATGAGCCGGCTCCCTGCAGCGAGTCATCGTCAGGGCCGCTTTCGCTTAGCTATACGGCGGTTGATATACATTCCATGGATTTTACCATTCACGCGATCTGTGAGAGTACGTCAAGGTGCAACCCGGCTGATATTCCGCCGCTTGCCGGGGGAATATGGCTGGATTATAATTCGCCGGCTTCGGCGTGGGAACAGATGCTCGAGGACCTGGGTGAGTCTATTGCCGGTTATTCCAACGTGGTTATAAAGGATCCTCTGCCTCCCGAACTTGCGCCTGTTCCCGGCACATACGGGGACGGCGTTTTAAGCGGCAACGAGCTTGTCTGGACATATTCGGTGGTGGGCAAAGGGCAGGGGTTCCGGATATGTTTTGATTCAATAATTACCTCGGCTTACGCCGGATATATAAGCAACACCGCGTATGTATCCGCGGACGGAGTAACCGAAACAGGATCCAATACTGAATACGTATTTTACCCCACAAAAACCGCGACACGAACGGTCACAAAAACACATACGGTCACCCCGACCGCAACGGAAACCCATACATATACGCGGACAGTGACTCCCACAATTACGGGCACAGTTACCCCGACTTTAACTCCGACCCCTTTGCCTGTCATTTTAGTTTTACGTGGTCCGTTCCCAAATCCGGGGGTAGACGAGACAAATGTCGTTTTTCGCCTTACCCGCGATGTACCTGTGGAAATATACGTATATACGGTTTCCGGGGAGGAGGTTCTGCGGGATGAGGCTCCGGGTTACCGCGGCGAAAATTCCTGGTACTGGGCGTTCAGAAACGAATCCGGAAAAAAAATAGCGAGCGGGGTTTATATTATACAATTCCGGATAATGGATGAGTTTTACGACAGGAAACTGCGCGCCTGGTGCAAGGCAGCAGTGGTGAGATGAGCCGTGAAACTTATGTTTTGTTGCCGGAGGATTTTTTAGGCTTGTTGAAAACACATGAATTTGATAATATTATTATTATGTGAAATTGGGTTTTAGTAAATAATAAAAAAAATTGATTATATTTTATTTGACGACGGTACTGTCAATATTTAATTTATTCCTGATAGGGTCATTTTTTGTTTATAATTTATGATTAGCGTTTTTTTTACGTGCTTTGTTAATTTTTGATAAACATTTGAGGAAAATAGATGAAAAAAGAAAAAATTTATAAATATTTATTATATTTGTCGCTGTATCTGAATGTTTTTATAATCGTGCTGGTTTATATGATACGGGTAAAATTCGACGTAAATACATTTGACCAGATTTTGTTTCATTTAACGCAGCCCATGGGTGATGCCGCGCCTCATCTTATAAAAAGCGTGGCCAAGCATACGGTGTTAAAATCCGTTCTTTTTTTTCTGGGTGTCCTGTCAATTGCCGCGGTGGTTCATAAAATAACAGTGAAACCGGGGCGGAAATTTTCCGCAAAATATATTTTTACGGTCAATGACAGTGTTTTCAGAAAAATAATGGGTGCTTTTCTTGCCGCGGGAATAGTATTCATGGTTTTTTACGGGGCATTCGGCCTTAAAATTGTTCCTTATTTAATAAATTCCACTAAGCCATATTCATTATATTACGAAAATAATTATATTTATCCTCTTGATGACAATATCGGTTTCCCGCGCAAAAATAACCTGATAATAATCTATCTTGAGTCCATAGAAAAGGCTCATTATAAGAAAGAAGTGTTCGATAATGTCATCACGCCTAATATAGCAAGAATGAGCAGGGAAAACCTTTCTTTTACCGGATATAAGCAGGTTTTCGGCACCGGCTGGACAATAGGCAGCATTTTTTCTTCTTACTGCGGCGTTCCTCTTGATGTCGTTATAGGTGACTCGAATATGTACGGTAGGTTTAAATCTTTTTTTTCCAATATAAAATGCCTGCCTGAAATTTTAAAGGATAACGGGTACCGGACCTGTTATATGCAGGGCGCCGGGCTTGGGTTTGCCGGCAAGAAAAAGTTTTTTTCACAACACGGCATTGATGAAATGTACGGAAAAGACGAATTTTTCGAAAGGGGTGATTTCAGGGAAGAGTACAGGGGGGACTGGGGAGTCAATGACCGTGCCCTTTTTGCATATGCAAAAGAAAAACTGAAAGTATTTTCAAAAGGGGAAGGGCCGTTCTTTTTTTCTGTGTTGACAGTGGATACGCATACTCCCGACGGGTTTGTTGACCCGGAATGCGAAAATAAATTCGACAAGCAGCTTAAAAATTCCGTGGCCTGCGTTGACTGTCTCCTTGGGGAATTCATGGAATGGATGGAAAAGCAGGATTTTTACAAAGATACCACAATAGTGATACTGGGCGACCACCTTTCAATGCCGTGTATGCTTACGGAAGAGCTTAAACAGGATTCGGACAGAGAGGTGGTAAATATTTTCATAAATCCCCTAAAAACAACAGAGCGTACAAACAGAAGTTTTTGTATGTTCGACCTTATGCCCACTATTATAGAAAGCATGGGAGGGGAAATCAAAGGAGGAAGGCTGGGCCTGGGCACTTCGCTTTTTTGCGGCAAAAAAACTCTGATAGAAAGGGACAAGCGGTGCGAGTTCGATAAAAAGATTTACGAAAAATCCCGCCTGTACGAAAGCTTCAGGTAAACGGTAAAAACCAAGGCACGTGCCGGGAATTTTTGTATTCATATTAAAAATTGAGGAAAAGGTTATGAAAAACAAGAAAGCGCATAAATTTTTACTTTATTTTTTTCTGTATATAGTTTTGGTTGTAATATCTTTTATATATATGGTGCCCATAAAGTTTCATATAAATACTTTTGACCAGGTGTTGTTTCACCTCGGACAGCCCATGGGAGACGCCGGCCCGCGTATTATAAGAAGCGTGGCAAAACACATGTTTTGGAAATCACTCTTTTCTTTCCTGGGTATTCTTATAATATCGGCAGTGGTTCATAAGATTATGACCAAAACAGGCCGAAAATTTTCCGCAAAATATATTTTCACAATTAATGACGCGGTTTACAGAAAAATAATAGCTGTCTGGCTGGCGGTAAGCGCTGTATTTATGGTTGCTTACGGGATATTCGGCTTTAAAATCATTTCTTATTTAAAAAATGTCAACAAACCGTATTCAATGTACTACGAGCGTAATTACGCCTATCCCCGTGAAAAAAATATAAAATTCCCCCAAAAAAATAACCTCATAATTATACATCTTGAATCAATTGAAAAATGTTATTACAAAAAAGAGGTGTTCGATAATGTCATCACGCCCAATATAGCAAAAATGAGCAGGGAAAACCTCGTTTTTACGGGTTATAAACAGGTTTTCGGGACAACCTGGACCATAGGGGGGCTTTTTTCCTGTTATTGCGGAGTTCCTCTTAAAGCTGTTATAAATCAGCATAATGATTACGGAAGATTTAAATCTTTTTTTTCCAATATAAAATGCCTGCCTGAAATTTTAAAGGATAACGGGTACCGGACCTGTTATATGCAGGGCGCCGCGCTTGCTTTCGCGGGCAAAGATAAGTTTTTTTCACAGCACGGAATGGATGAGGTTTATGGAAAGGATGAGTTTTTTATAAGGAATGATTTCAAAGAGGAGTATAAAGGGGACTGGGGCGTTAATGACCACACTCTTTTCGGATACGCAAAGGAAAAACTTAAAGAGATATCGGAAAAAGAGGGCCCTTTTCTTTTTTCCATGCTCACCGTGGATACTCATGCCCCCGGGTTTTTGAATCCGGTTTGTGAAAAAAAATTCGATATACATCTAAAAAATGTCGTGGCCTGCAGCGATAAGCTTGTCGGTGATTTTATCGGGTGGCTCAAAAAGCAGGATTTTTATAAAAATACAACAATAGTGCTGCTGGGCGACCACCTCGCTATGGGCTGTGAGCTCAGCAAACAGCACAAACAGGACCCGAACAGGGAAATAGTAAATATATTTATAAACCCGGTTAAAATAACGGAAAATACGGAAAGGACGTTTGCGGCGTTCGACCTTATGCCCACTATTATAGAAAGCATAGGAGGAGAAATCAAAGGAGGAAGGCTGGGCCTGGGCACTTCTCTTTTTTGCGGTAAAAAAACTCTGATAGAAAGGGACGGGCGGTGGGAGTTCGATAAAAAGATTTACGAAAAATCGCGGCTGTACGAAAGTTTCAGGTAAATTTCATTTAACCGTTCCGGCAGGAAAATAATGATTTTTTACGGGTATATAAACTGCGGATACCGGGTGTAAAAAAGACCGCGGGGTAAATAATCTATGTTATGCGGTATTATGCCGGTTCCGGAAGCATTATGAAAAAAGATGTGCCTTTGTTGATTCCTTCTGACTCCGCCCAGATGTATCCGTTATGTTTTTCAATAATTGATTTCGCTATGTTCAGCCCCAGGCCCGTTCCGTCTGTCTTGCGCGCAATCGTATCTTCGGCCTGGTAAAACCTGTTGAATATTTTTTTAATTTTATCCTTCTCCACCCCTGTTCCCGGGTCCTTTATGTATAGAAGGGCGTATTTTCCCTTTCCGGGAAAGGATGTCTTGTAATAGCGCTCGAATGACTTTATTTCCTTTTGTCCGGCTTCCTTTAAGCCAATGGTTATTGCCGAATTTTTGCCTGAAAACTTCACTGAATTATTGAGAAGGTTCCCGATTGACTGTGAAATCCTGAATTCATCCACGTTTACTGTAATATTTTTTTCAGGCTCCTCGAGTTTTATTGTAATGGATTTCTGCGCCGCCAGCGGCCTGAAATCTCTTATGGTGTCCCTTAGTATTCCGAGGGCGCCTGTTTTTTTTCTGCTTATTGAGAAATTTCCCGACTCGATTTTTGATATATCCAGAAGGTCGTTTATGAGTTTGAGCAGGCGCCCGGTATTCGTGTTTATTATACTTAAATATTCGAGCTGCGCGGTGGTTACCGGGCCGGCCATTCCGTGCGTAAGAAAAGACAAAAATCCTTTTATGGATGTCAGGGGAGTGCGCAGTTCGTGGGATACCATGGATATAAAATTTGATTTAAGATGGTCGAGTTCCTTGAGTTTTTTGTAGTTTTCCTCGAGCTTTTGTTCCGTTATTTTTCTTTGTGTTATGTCCGTGATGACGCAGGCGAGCCCGGCTACATAACCGTGTTCTTTTATCGTGGCCATGGACATTATCGTGATTACGCGCCTGCCCGCGGCTGTCCGCATCACTATCTCGTGATTTTTCGATGTGCCTTTTTTCAGGGCTTCTTTCAGGGGGGCGCTTATGGAAGAACCTTCCGCGATAAAAGAGCAAAAAGGCTTACCTAATAGTTCTTCTTTTGATATCCCGAATATGTTAAGAGCGCTTGAGTTTACGTAAAGAATATTCATTTCGTCATCGAGGAGAAACACAGCCTCAGCCATATTTTCCACAATATTTTCCGCGGCTGAAGAGGGCGTGATTTTAATAAGCCTGTAACGCAAAACCGCGTAAAATATTCCGAAGAGCCATAAAACAAGGTAAATATTGGTAAGGTCAAAAATCGTGACGTTTTCTTTGCCGTTATCCAGCAGTGGGATAATAATTTCGATAACAAAACCTGTCATGACGGACAGCAGGGTAAATAAAAGCAGTGTCCCTGCCTGGCCTTTTTTAAAATAATTGTCTGTTCTCCTGTAATATTTAAACATTTTATAATTAGCGTATAAAACAAATGACAAAAGGTAGAAAAAATATAAATAAGGAAATATCAGGCCCTTTTTCCACGAGACGTACCATCCGAACGAACTTTTAACAGGGTTATTCATGATCATTCCCGCGAAATATAAAATAATAAATACAGCCGGAACAATGATAACGGCCAGCTTAAAAGCGGTTTTTCTTAAGATATTTTTATTTTCGGTGAAAATCATAGTGAACCATAAGGCAAGGGAAGGAAAGGTAATCCACCCGAGGGCTGCCAGGTTATGCGATAGCGCCGCGACAAAATAGGGTGTTTCAGGGTTATACGCGATAGTGAGCCCCAGTGTCCAGGCCATAAAGCTGGCCGCAATCAACAGGGCAGAACGGCCAAGTTTTGACCCGGGGTCCCTTATATATATGATGGTGGATATTATTCCGTAAAATATCAGAATAAGTATGTTCAGAACCTGCCACAATGTGAAAGTATACATTATTCATACTCTCCTGTGAAGATATACATATATATGATTACACCACGAGGCCGTAAAAGTTTAAACCCGCCCGGGGAGAGTGTTATGTATTTTACCGCAAAGCAGGCGCGGGCACACGCGTAATCCGGGTACACATTTTCAGGAAAAAAAGTGTGATTAAATAATAAATTCAAAATATTCGAAGCCTGTCAGGGTCATGCGAATTACGAATGTTAATCAATTTGAAAACCAGGTATCCCCGTGAATAACGCTGAAATCGGCGTTGGCGCCTCCCGTAACCCACGCCGCGCCGTTAAAGACAACACAGCTGTGGTACCATCTTGGCCACAGGCCTGTTGGAAGGCCTGTGGCCTCTGTCCACACAGCCCCGTCAATAGAATAGTACAGTTTGTCTGAACACAGGGATGTTCCGTCATGCCCGCCGAAAACCCACATTTTATTGTCATATACAAAAGCTTCGAGGTTCGAACGCGCGCCGAACGCGGCGCTTGCCGTAGCCATTGTCCAGTCCGCGCCGTCAACCGAGTACCAGACGTCACCCGTCGGCGTGTTTCCGGAGCCGAGGCCGGCTATTACCCACATTTTATTGTCAAAAACAACACTGGCGTGGCGTGCGCGCGCGCCAAATTCCGCGTTTAGGGTGGATGCCTGCCAGTCAGCGCCGTTTGAAGAAGACCAGGCGTCTTTTTGAAGCGATAAAGAAGCCAGCCCGCCTATGACCCATAATTTATTGTTGAAAACAAGGGATGTATGCCCCAGCCTGCCGGAAAATTCCGCGTTTTGTGTAAGCGCTGTCCAGTCAGCGCCGTTCGATGATTCCCATACATCATTATTATTTGAACCGCCTGTAATTACGATTTTATTACCGGAACCCGTGTCAAAAACAACAGCTTCATGGCTGTTTCTGGGGCTGAACGCGGCTGAAGAGGTTTCCTGTGTAAACGATTGGCCGTCTATGGAAGAATAAATATCGGCAAGGTCGGATGACCCGTTATTCCCGCCTATGACATAAACAGAATTATTGTAAGAAACAGTTTCATGCCCCCACCTTGTGCCAAAGGCAGCAGGATCGATCGATTCCTGCCATACCGTACCC
>CAZHOD010000063.1:0-8303 GCA_964534075.1 uncultured Spirochaetia bacterium | reverse complement strand
ACGGCCTGGGCGGAAGGGAAGTTTATATAAAACAACTTAAGGATATATTTACCGGTTTGAAGGATATTAAGGGTTCTGAACCGGTAAAATATTTCGGGCTTAAAGAATAAAAAATATTGGACCTCAGGAGGTAATTGATAATGGCGGGACCTAAAATTTCAGCTAAAGAACCTTCAAGATTTATAGGCGGGCACAGGGCCTGCGCGGGATGCGGATTCCCGATACTTTTAAGGCAGATATTTTCGTCAACAAAGGACCCGATTGTTACGGTCGCGGCAACCGGCTGCATGGAGGTAACTTCGACCATATTTCCTTATTCGGCATGGAGAGGGCCTTTTCTGCATAACGCTTTTGAAAATTCCGCGGCTACCGCGTCGGGTATAGAAGGCGCTTATCAGTCACTGAAAAAGCAGGGAAAGTACGATAAAAACGTTAAGTTCCTTGCCCTCGGGGGCGACGGAGGCACCTATGACATAGGGCTTCAGTCACTTTCAGGCGCCATGGAAAGAAGGCATGATATGCTTTATGTCTGTTATAATAACGAGGCATACATGAATACCGGCGTGCAGAGAAGTTCGGCGACCCAGCTCGGGACGCATACCACAACTTCTCCTGCGGGAAAAGTAATCCCGGGAAAAACGGTTCCTTCAAAAAATTTAACAGAGATAATGGCCGCGCATGAGCTGCCTTATGTGGCTCAGACAACAATAGCTTACTGGCCGGACGCGACGAAAAAGTTCGAAACAGCCTGGAACACCGAGGGGCCCAAGTTCATAAACGCGTATTCACCGTGTGTACCGGGGTGGGGTTTTCACATGTCTCAGGCAGTGGAGATGTCAAGGCTGGCTGTGGAAACATGCGTATGGCCCTGTTACGAGGTAAAAGACGGAAAGTATAAAGTAACAGTAAAACCAAAAGAGAAAAAACCGGTGGAGGAATTCTTAAAGACCCAGGCAAGGTTTAAGCACCTTTTAAAATCCGAAAATAAGGAAATAGTCGAAAATTCGCAGAAAATAGTGGATGAAAGGTGGGAAAACCTTCTTCGGCTGGAGGAAAATACGAATAAATAAGAAATAAAGGCGGTAAAAGTTTTGATACGGATGTTCCCCTTTTTTATTATAGTCCCGGGCGGCAAGAACCGCCCGGGATTTCAAATTAAAGAGGAAAAATAAGGCAAAAAAGTATTGACAAAATATTAATTAAGGTATATATTTACTCCACAATTAATAAAAAAAACAGAAGGTGGATCGGGCAAAACGCTTATATACGAACAAAAACAGCCATAGCGGACAAAAAGGATATTTTTAATTGATTTAAAGATGAGAAGCCCCCTGAGGGGGCTTTATTGTTGTAAAAACCAAACCATGAAAAAAGGGGGTGGGATTGAATTGAAAAGTCTGGGAAGGCATGTGCTCGTGGAATTTTATGATTGTGAGAGGGGCAAGCTGAATAATCTGGAATTCATTCAGGAAACTATGGTAAAAGCCGCGGAGTCGGCAAAAGCCACAGTGGTTGACAGTGTGTTCCATGAATTCAATCCACACGGCGTGAGCGGGGTGGTAGTTATAGCGGAATCGCACCTGGCAATACATACATGGCCCGAGTATGGATACGCTGCTGTTGACCTTTTTACGTGCGGGGACGAGGTCGACCCCTGGGATTCTTTTTTTTACCTGAATAATGAGTTCGGGGCAGAGTCAAATACGACAATGGAACTTAAGAGAGGGCTGCTCGATGTCCCTGATTTGAGGCACAAAGTAAAAGAAAAAGCCGCGCTTGTTACATAAACCCGGCTGAAAAAAGGGAGAGTAAAGGTGGACGCTAAAAGGAAAAAGGAACTTAAAAAGATGCTTCTTGAAATGAAAGAAAACAAGACAGAGGAAATCAGGCAAAACGCCAAAGAAATTGAAAGCGTCGATGATTTCAGGAACGACGCCAAGGATTTCGCCGATACGGCTTCTGACAGCTATGAAAAAGAGCTTCATTACGATTTGGCCGAAAAAAACAAAAAGGTGTTGACGGAAATAGAAGAGGCGCTCGCCAAGATTCAAAAAAATAAGTATGGAAAATGTGAAAAGTGCGGGAAAAATATCAGCATTGAAAGACTGAAAGCCCTGCCTTTTTCAAGGCTTTGCATAAAGTGCCAGTCCGGCGCGGAAAAATGAGCCGGGGATACTGATGTTCAGGGGTTTTGTTTTTTCCGGGAGCGGCGCTAAAACGCGAAAAAAGCCCGGGGAGGTGCTTAAGCACCTTAATAAAAGCGGCAATGTCGTATGGATAGACATCGAGGACCCTTCGGAACAAGAGATAGATTTTTTAATTGAAAAATTCGATTTTCACCCGCTTTCCATCGAAGACTCCGTTATTCAGCAGGATCACCCCAAACTTGAGGAGTTTACAGGTTATGTATTCCTTATTATGTACGCCATACAGCTGATAAAGGGTGAGGTGCGCAAGAGCCAGCTCAACATATTTTTTGGAAAAAATTATGTCATAACGGTTCACGATATAAAGGTAAAGGCAGTGGAGAGGGTCATATCGAAAATAAAAAAAGGAAACCAGAAGATTAATTTTCACAAGGGCCCGGATTACCTGGTCCATGATATTATAGACAGCGTTGTTGACGAGTATTTCCCGGTAATAGACAGGATAGAGGACAAACTGGACGAATTCGAGGATATTGTGCTTGAGGAGAGGGAGGCAAGCGTAATAGACGATATTATAGAACAGAAAAGAAATATACTTGACCTAAGAAAATTGCTTTCACTGGAAAAACCGGTGATAAATAAACTTGAAAGAGCGGAAGTTGATTATATTAAAAAATCGACCCGGGTTTATTTCAGGGACATATATGATCATATATCCGAAATGAGCGCCACGCTTGAAAATATGCGGGATATAATTCCGTCCCTTCTTGACGCGTTTAACAGTATGACGGTGAAAAAGACGAATGAGTCCATTCACAGGCTCACCATAGTGGCTACTATAGCAGTGCCTTTAACGGTAATAACTTCTTTTTACGGGATGAATATCTACCTGCCTGAAGCAGAGCTGGGAAAATGGAGTTATCCCCTGGTATGGGGCATATTAGTAATTGTAGCGGTAGTTACTTATATTATTCTCAAAAAAAATTTTAAAAAATAGGCGCGTATGAGAATTTCAAGCGGCAAATTTTCGGGAATTTCAATTTTTTCCCCAAAAGGCATGAAGGCCAGGCCTACCCTGGCGAAGACAAGGCAGGCAATATTCAACATGCTGAGGCCGGTTTTGCGGGGAAGCACAATTATTGATTTTTTCGCGGGAACCGGCGCCCTCGGGCTTGAGGCGCTGAGCAACGGCGCCTCGAATGTTATATTTGTTGATAATAAATATAAAGAAATTATTCACAGGAACGCGGCAAAACTAAAAATTGAAAGCAGCGCCTACGCGGTTATTAAGTCGAATTACAGGAAAGCGTTTGGCCTTCTGGAAAAAAATGGTATTCGCGCCGATTTTATATTCGCGGACCCGCCGTATAATAAAGGAATTGTGAAAAATTTCTTGAAAATGGCCGGTAAAAGTGATATTTTATGTAAGCGCGGGAAGGTTATTGTTGAGGCGCATATTAAAGAAGCGGATGAAATTTCAGGGTTGCCCGGGCTGGAGACAGAAAAAAGAAAAAAATACGGAGACACTTTTATCTTGATGTTAAAAAGGAGGCCTGATTTATGATAGAAACCGGGACGATTAAAAAACTGGATTTTTTTAAAGTGTTTGACGAAAATGAGCTTAAAGTTTTTTCCGAACGGCTTATGTTGGAGGAATTTTCCGACCATCAGCCTGTTTTTCGCGAGAACCAGATAGGCGATGATTCCATGTTTATTATACTCGAGGGCGCGGTAAAAATAACAAAAAAACAAAAGACCGAAGAAAAAGTTTTGGCGAACATCAGGGAGGGCGAGTTTTTCGGAGAAATGTCTCTTTTGAGGCCGGCTCCCAGGTCCGCTTCCGCGATAACAATCCGCCCCACCGGGCTTATAAGGCTGACGGACGGGGATTACAATTCTTTTAAAAAAGATTATCCGGGTATAGTCGTCAAACTGAATGATATATTCCTGGACGTGCTTATAAAAAGGCTGCGGGAAGCGGATAAAAGGCTGGTGAAGGATGGGCATGGAACCGGCGCGGTATAAGATAAATTTCAGGTCCCTTTTCACAAAGTGGCTGATTAACATGATAGCCCTTTTCATAGTGGTTAAAACAATAAAAGGGCTCAGTATTACGACCACCGGCACCGAAGGTTTAATCACCCTTCTCATAACAGCCGCCGTTATAGGCGTTATAAACGCTTTTATAAAGCCTGTAGTACTGGTCCTGACACTGCCCATAAGTGTTTTGACTTTCGGTATATTTACCCTTGTGCTAAACGGCGTTATGTTCGCTCTCGCGGGGCTGCTCGTGCCGGGTTTTGAGGTGGAAAGCCTGTGGGGAGCGATAATCGGATCTTTACTTTTCAGTTTTATTTCGTTAATATGCAGTCTGTTTATAAAATCCCCCGGCGGGGGAGCGGGCCCGGGCGGGCCGGCCGGGCGTGAAGTTCATTACAGGATCATTGAATAAAATAAATTAACAGGGTGCTGAAAAATTATTTCACGGGCCATCCTCGCGGAGGATGACAAAATGGAGTTTTCCGGTATCCTGTTAACAATTCGTGGCTTATAGTTGAAAATCTAATGAGAGTGCGAGGATGGTGGAATCGGTAGACACGCATGCTTGAGGTGCATGTGGAGAGATCCGTGCGGGTTCAAGTCCCGCTCCTCGCACCATCCCGCGAAATGAGAATCGAAGATTTTCATCGCGGGATAAGCGGTGCCGGCCGGATTACCTGAGCTCAGAGCGGCCGCAACTTTTATGGGGGCGGTATTTTGACGCTGATTTCTGCCGCTGAAATATTAAGTCGGTAATTAATGATAAAACGTAAAGGGCGGTTAAAAAGGAGTTATACTTGGCAAAAAATAAAAAGTCAAAAAATTTCCCGAAAAAACCTGTAATAGGGATTGATATAGGCGGGACCACTGTAAATTCCATTATAATAAATACATCGGGGAAGATAATATCACAAAAACAGTTCCCTACACACGGAAAAAGGGGGCCGAACTATGTGGTGAAAAATATAGCGGATAATGTAAAAGCTCTGGTGAGTGAGTCCGGGCTTCTGATGAAAAATATATGGAGAGCAGGCGTAGGTTCTCCCGGCCCTCTGGACAGCAAGAAAGGCGTAATAATGGGAGCTGTTAATCTTCCCGGCTGGAAATACGTGCGGTTGAAAAAAGACCTCGAGAAATACCTGAAAATAAAAACAGCGGTGGATAATGACGCCAATTGCGCGGCATATGGGGAGCAGTGGACAGGCGCGGCAAAAAAAGCGTCCGATGTAGTGGCTCTGACTCTCGGTACCGGTATAGGCGGAGGCATAATACTCGGAGGGAAGCTTGTGAGAGGGGCGAATTACAATGCCGCGGAAATAGGCCACATGTCCCTCGACCCCCACGGAAGGGTGTGCAAATGTAAGGCAAAAGGGTGTTTTGAGCAGTACGCCTCGGCGTCCGCGATAGCGAAATCCGCGAAAAACATGATTAAAAACGGCGCGAAAAGTTCCATAACGGAAGCGGTAAAAGGGAAATTAAATAAAATAGACTCAAAGGTTGTTTTTGACGCGTATGTCAGCGGGGATAAAACCGCGCGCGCGGTGTGGAATGAATTTATATATTATCTCGGAGCGGGGGTCGCGAATATTATGAATATTTTCAACCCGGAAATGATAGTTATCGGCGGAGGGGTAATCAACGCCGGAGATAAACTTTTCAGGCCGCTCAGGCAGGCTGCCGGGAGGCAGGCGTTTAAGGCAACTTATGACGCCGCGAAAATAGTCCCGGCGAAATTGGGGCAGGAAGCCGGCGCCATAGGCGCGGCGGGGCTGGCTATTTTTGAAGGGGATTTTTACAATCTCTGATGTACCTTCGTTTTCTTAACCTTTTAACAAGAAATCTTATAAATTTTATTGTAGTGTTCATACCTTTTATATTCTGGCAGGATTCGCTCGATCCGTTCGGGCCCGTTCAGCTGGCTGTGGCAAGAATTTTTCTTCCGCTGCTTTTCCTTTTATTCCTGGCGGCGGCTTTTTTAAAGGGGAAAGCTGCCTTGAAAAAAAGCCCTCTGCTTTTGCCCCTTGCCGGTTATATTGCCGCTTCCGGCATTTCAATATTTTTCTCTATAAATATGGAAATAAGCCTCAAATATTTTTCGGAACTGGCGCTTTTTATCGCGGGCGCCTGGCTTGTTTACAGCTTATTGGACAAAGGCGGCCTTAAAAGGGTTATGTTTATGGTTGTTTTTATACATACAATAATGTCGTTTTACGGGATAATGCAGCATTTTGGCGCGGACCCTTTTTCATGGAACACTGCTTTCGCCGGAAGGCCCATGGGCACGATAGGAAACCCTGATTTTTTCGCGGGGCAGATGCTGATTCCTTTATTTGTTCTTATGTCCTACATATTTTTCAACGGGAAATATAAGAAATACGCGGTTGCCGCGCTTGTAATAAACCTTTTATGTTTTTATTTTACCAAAGTAATAGGCGCGTATATCGGTTTTGCGGCGGGTTTTATGGTTTTTATAGCGGGCGCGGTTTATTTCAGGAGGGAAGGCGCCCGGAGGTTTGCCTCAAAACACCTGAAAAAATCCGCCGCGGCAGCGCTTATAATAATTATTCTTGCCGCCGGCGCGGTGTTTTTTACCCCTGTGAAAGGGGAGTTCGCCGATTATTATAAATATAAAAAAAGGTCACTCGTCCACCGCCTTTTAATGTGGGAATCCAGCCTGCTTATGTTCAGGGACGCGCCTTTCGCGGGAAAGGGCATAGGAAGTTACAGGCTCAACTATCCGCTTTACCAGGCAGAACTTATAAATGACCTCAAAAACAGGGAGTACGAGTATGTGGTTACGTGGATGCCGCACCAGAATTATTTACTTGTGCTTGCCGAGGCCGGCATTTTAGGGTTGGGGTTTTTCCTGCTCGCCCTCACTGTTTTTTATTTTCTTGGTTATGACGCTTTTGCGCGTAAAAAGAAGGCGAATTTTATTAATTTTGGCGCTTTATGCGGGATAAGCGGTATCCTTGGCGCTTCTTTTTTCAATACTTTTTACAATATACCGGCGACCACTTTTTATTTTTTTCTTTTTTTGTTTGTCCCGGGTTTTTTTTCCGAAAGCAAAAGAGCGTTTGTGATAAGGAAAAAAGCCGCGGCCGCGCTTTTTATCCCGGCTGCCGTGGTTCTTTTTGTGTTTGTTTCGGGTGACGCGGAGTCCATGACGTCGAACATATACCTTAAAAAGGCGAATAAACTTTCCGAAAGCAAAAAATACAGGCCCGCGCTCGGCTATTACAAAAGGATAATAAATATTTCCCCGGTGGAACTTACGCCGCAGATGGATGTGGGTTATTATTATTTCGCCGCGGAAACCTGCAGAAAGTCCGGAAAGCTTAAAAAAGCGTATGAGTATTATAAAAAAGACCTTGAAATAAACCCTTACTGCCCTGAAGTAAACAATATGCTTGGCGCGGTGTCAGGGCAGCTCGGGAAATTCGACGAGGCGGTTAAAAGGCTTGAACTTGCCGTGTATGTCGCGCCTCATTACGAGGCGGCGTTTACAAACCTGGCGACCGCTTACGTGGCTGCGGGGGAGTTTGACAAGGCGGAAAAAGCGCTTTTAAAATACATGGAATTGAACGGAAAAGAGGAAAAGTTTCTCAGGCTCCTGCAAGCGGTCAGGGAGAAAAAACAATAAAATATTTTAATTTGGTAGGGGCGGCCCTGTGTGGCCGCCCGAAAACGCGGGGAGCCCACATAGGGGCTCCCCTACAGGCATTTTATGTTATAATATTCTCATGAAATTTATGCCGGAATGAGATGCTAATAGGCAGGTATTATACGGCAACATAGAGGGGTTTTATGAAAGAACGCAAAAGAACCAGGTTAAAAGGATACGATTATTCGCAGGAAGGTTATTATTTTATTACGATGTGTACGCAGCACAGAAAACATTTCTTTGGAAATATAAAGAAGGGTGTCCTGGATTTAAATCCGGCCGGAAAATCCGTTGAAAAATGGGTTCGGGAAACAATAAATAAATTCAAAATAGAAATTCACGAATATATTATTATGCCAAATCATTTTCACACGATTATTGTATTAAAACATGAACCTGTAGGGGCGGCCCTGTGTGGCCGCCCGAAAACGCGGGGAGCCCACATAGGGGCT
>CAZHOD010000062.1:0-8322 GCA_964534075.1 uncultured Spirochaetia bacterium | reverse complement strand
CGAGGACGCCGCCATAGGCGACGGGCCGGTGGACGCCATATACAAAGCGATAAACCAGATAACCGGCATGAACGCGAAACTGATGGATTTTCAGATAAAATCTGTTACAAAGGGGCGCGAGGCCCAGGGCGAAGTTTCAATACGCGTAGCCAGGGACGGGAAGGAAATAGCGGGCCGGGGGATGTCCACGGATATCCTGGAGGCAAGCGCGAAGGCGTACCTCGACGCGCTCGGAAAATTTAAGGCACAGAACGTGAAGAAAAAAGGGAAAAAACTCAAAGCAAATCTGTGATATAAGTTAAACCATAAACCATAAGGCATAAATAAAAGCAAAAAGAAAGTAGCGGTTGGTTTTTTGAAAGTTGAAATTTTCGGTTCAACTAAAAGGAGAAATAAAATGGCAATGACAATTGCGGAAAAGATACTGGCGGCGCATGCCGGGAGAAAAAGTGTAAAACCGGGCGATTTGATAATCGCGAAGGTGGACATTGTGCTGGCAAACGATATTACCGCGCCCATAGCGATAAAGGAGTTCAAAAAAGCCGGGGCAAAAAAGGTTTTTAACAGGGGGAAAATTGCCCTTGTGCCGGACCACTTTACACCAAACAAGGATATAAAATCCGCGGAGCAGGCAAAGATGCTCCGGGAATTCGCGGCTGAACAGAAGATAACACATTATTACGACCAGGGTGAGGTAGGCATAGAGCACGCGCTTTTGCCCGAGGCAGGAGTTATTGTGCCCGGCGATCTTGTAATAGGCGCGGATTCGCACACGTGCACCTACGGCGCGCTCGGGGCATTTGCTACAGGCGTAGGCTCGACCGACGCTGCCTTTGGCATGATGACAGGGAAGGCCTGGTTCAGGGTGCCGGAGACAATAAAGTTCGTTTATAAAGGAAAACTGAACAAATGGGTGAGCGCCAAGGACCTGATACTGTATACAATAGGTAAAATTGGTGTGGACGGAGCGCTTTACAAGGCTATGGAGTTTACAGGCCCTGTAATTAAAAAAATGTCCATGGACGGCAGGATGACAATGTCGAACATGGCGATAGAGGCCGGAGGTAAAGCCGGGCTAATCGAGGCGGACGAAACAACAATAAAATATGAAAAAGGCAGGGCAGAGCGTAAATGGAAGGTGTATAAATCCGACAAAGGCGCGGTATATTCGGATACAATAGAGATAGACTGTTCAAAAATAGAGCCCATGGTGTCTTTGCCGCATCTGCCGGAAAACACAAAGCCGGTAAATAAGGTGAAAAACGTTCCTGTAAACCAGTCGGTAATCGGGTCCTGCACAAACGGAAGGATAGAGGACCTGCGCGTGGCGGCCAAAGTTTTAAGGAACAGGAGAATAAATAAAAACGTAAGGTGCCTTATATTTCCCGGTACAAAAAAAATATACGAACAGGCAATTAACGAAGGGCTTGTAAAGGTGTTTTTAAAAGCCGGCGCGGTTTATTCGCCGCCTACATGCGGGCCCTGCCTGGGCGGGCATATGGGAATACTCGCGAAAGGCGAGCGCGCCATAGCGACGACCAACAGGAATTTTATAGGCCGGATGGGCAGCCCAAAATCTTTTGTATACCTGTCAAATCCGGCTGTGGCCGCGGCAAGCGCTGTAAAGGGAAGGATTTGCGGTCCGGAGGAGCTTTAAATCAATTAAAAAGCAAAAATGAAAGAACAAAACCACAGAGTGAAAATTGAAAAACAAATACATTTATACGTAGTTGTATTTGAATTTTGATTTGTGGTTTTGAGTTTTGATATTTAATTTTTAAGTTGATAAGGAGAATTCCAATGAAACTAAAAGGCAAAGTACATAAATTCGGAAGCAATATAGACACCGACGCTATAATACCCGCGCGGTACCTGAATACGTCCGATCCGGCTGAGCTGGCAGCCCGCTGTATGGAGGACGCGGACACTGATTTCCCGAAGAAAGTAAAAAAGGGAGATATTATCGCGGCAGGCAGTAATTTCGGGTGCGGAAGTTCGCGTGAGCACGCCCCGGTCGCCATTAAAGGCGCGGGCGTGTCCTGCGTAATTGCCAAAGATTTCGCGCGCATATTTTACCGCAACGCTTTTAATATAGGGCTCTTGATATTCGAGTCAGCCGAAGCGTCGCGTAAGGTGAAAAACGGGGATGTGATAGAGGTTGAGGCTGAAGCGGGCCGTATCAGAAATATAACAAGAAAAGAAGAGTACAAAGCCACACCCATACCGGAATTTATGAGGCAGCTTGTAAAATCCGGCGGGCTTATGAAATACGGGAAGAAGATGATGAAACCCAGGCTTAAAGGTTAAAGCTGAAAGCACACATAATGAATGAAAGGAGATTTATCATGGCAAAGACCTACAACATCGCTTTAATGGGCGGGGACGGGACAGGGCCGGAAGTCGCGGCAGAAGGAGTGAAAGTATTAAAAGCAGCCGGAGAAAAATACGGCATTACGTTTAATTTTACTGAGTATGATTTCGGCGGGGAGCGTTATAAACGCACGGGGGAAACGCTGCCGGATTCCGCCGTGGGCGAGCTAAAAAAACAGGACGCGATTTACCTTGGGGCAATAGGGCACCCGGATGTCAAACCCGGTATACTTGAGATAGGGATACTCCTGAAATTAAGGTTCGAACTTGACCAGTATATCAATCTCAGGCCGGTTAAACTTTACCCCAACGTGGACACTCCGCTAAAGGATAAAAAACCTGAGGATATAGATTTTGTAGTGATTCGCGAGAATTCCGGCGGTATTTACACGGCCCAGGGAGGAGTATCGAAAAAAGGAACACCGCATGAAATAGCCAGCCAGCTGATGATATATTCGAGGTTTGAGGTGGAGCGGTGCGTGAGGTACGCTTATGAGTACGCGAAAAAAAGGAACAAAGATAAAAAACTTACCCTGGCGCATAAAAATAACGTGCTTACATACTGCGGTGATTTGTGGGTCAGGACATTCGAAGAAGTAGGTAATTCCGATTATACCGATATTAAGCAGGATTACGGGCACGTGGACGCGACTACGATGTGGTTCGTTAAAAACCCGGAATTTTACGATGTTATTGTTACGGAAAATATGTTCGGGGATATAATAACGGACCTCGGCGCTATGATTCAGGGCGGCATGGGAATAGCGGCCGGCGGAAATATAAATCCGGAAGGGGTATCCATGTTCGAACCCATAGGCGGATCCGCCCCGAAATATACGGGTAAAAACGTGATAAATCCCCTTGCGGCCATATGTTCCGCGCAGCTTATGATGGAAACACTGGGAGAAGAAAAAATGGCGGCGGCAATGGAAAAGGCTGTTTATGAAGCCCTTGCCTCGGGAAAAATAAAAAGTTTGTCAGCAGGAAGAATGGGCATGGGCACAAAAGAAACAGGCGACTTCGTCGCTTCCATGATAAAATAATATACGCAGGCAGCTTGGCAGCTTGGCGGTTTGGCAGGCGTGCGGGACCCGGGTGTTTTCGAGAGCCGGATTTGTTTGAAATAGCGAGCGTCACATCCTTCGGCCTGCGGGTTTCCGACACCGCTGACAACTTTCACCGGGGCTTCGGTTGTCAGGATGGCGGACAGGTTAGCGGATAAGAAAATACAGAACAAAAAAATACGAAAAATTAAAATAAACATAAGGAGAGTGCGATTATGGCAAAAGAGTACAATGTGGCAATTATGGGCGCCACCGGCGCTGTGGGACAAACCATGCTGGGAATACTCGAAGAGAGGGATTTCCCCGTAAAAAACATCAAACTTTTGGCGTCAGAAAGGTCAAAAGGTAAAAAAATAAAGTTTAAAGGGCAGGAACACGAGGTGGAGGCCCTTTCCCCGGATTCTTTTAAAGATGTGGATATAGTGCTCGCGTCCGCGGGCGGGTCCAGGAGCAAGGAATTCGCGAAATATATAGTGGATTCCGGGGCGGTCATGATAGACAACTCATCGGCTTTCAGGATGGAAGACGACGTACCCCTTGTGGTGCCGGAGATAAACCACCGGGACGTAAAACTGCACAAGGGCATAATCGCCAACCCCAACTGTTCCACTATTATTATGGACGTTCCGTTAAAACCGATTCACGACGCGGCGAAAATAAAAAGGCTGGTTGTTTCCACTTACCAGGCCGCTTCCGGAGCCGGCGCGAAAGCGATGGAGGAACTCGAACAGCAGGCAAGGGATTTTGCCGCGGGCAAAGAACTGAAAGTGGAGAATTTTCAGTACCAGCTGCTTTTTAATGTGATACCGCATATAGACGTGTTTTTTGAGGACGGCCAGGCAAAGGAAGAGGTCAAGATGATTAATGAAACGAAAAAAATCATGCACGAGCCGGATATGAAAGTAACCGCGACCTGCGTAAGAACGCCGGTTTTTACCTCGCACGCCGAGGCCATAAACATAGAAACCGAGAAAAAATTGACCGCGGGCGAAGTGAGGGAACTGCTTTCAAAGGCGCCGGGCGTTAAGGTCGAGGACAACATACATGAAAAAAAGTACCCCATGCCGCTTTTTACCACGGGCAGCGACGATGTGTGCGTGGGCAGGATAAGGGAGGATTTTTCCGTCAATAACGGGATAAATATGTTTGTTTGCGCGGACCAGCTGAGGAAGGGCGCTGCCACGAACGCGGTGCAGATAGCGGAGGTATTGATTAAGGAAGGGATGAAGTAAGTTTAAAACTGAAAACTTAAAGGTTAAAGTTAAAAATTAATACACTAAAATATTCAGACCCGGAAGTTTGAAACAGAAAGGTAATGTGGTAATAAAATTAAAACTTAAAGCTGAAAGAATGAAGGGCAAGTCAGTAATAAATGCAAAACTGAAGGTATAAAGTTAAAAAGGAAAATGGTTGTTGTATTAACTTTCAGTTTTTAATTTTAAGCTTTAAGTTTGACCGGAGGCAAATTATGATTGAACGTTATACACGGAAAAAAATGGGATCTATCTGGTCAGAAGAGGCAAAATACCGGTCCTGGCTGGATGTGGAACTTGCCGTGTGCAGGGCATGGGCGTCAAAGGGGAAAATCCCCAAAACGGATATGGCCTCGATAGAAAAAGGCGCGGCGTTCAGCCTGAAACAGATAGAAGAAATAGAAAATGTGGTGCGCCATGATGTCATAGCTTTTCTGACTTCTGTGTCAAAGCATGTGGACAGGAAAAAGAAAAAGGGCAGCTCCCGTTTTATACATATGGGAATGACATCTTCGGACCTTGTGGACACTGCTCAGGCAGTAAGGATGGTAAAATCCTGCGATATTATTACAGAAGGCATGGAAAAATTCATAAAGGCCCTGGGAAAAACAGCGAAAAAATATAAAAATACGGTTATGATAGGCCGCTCCCATAATATACATGCCGAGCCAATAACTTTCGGGCTAAAGGTTTTAATATGGTATTTTGAGGCAAAAAGGAACCTTGAAAGAATAAAACAGGCGCGGGAGGAAATACGCGCCGGAAAAATTTCAGGGGCAGTTGGAAATTACGCCAATATTCCTCCGTCAATAGAAAAAAAGGCGCTTTCTTACCTGGGGCTGAAAAGGGCGGAAGCGGCCAATCAGGTGATGCAGAGGGACAGGTACGCTTTTTTAATGTCAACAATAGCCATAGCGGCCGCGTCTATAGAAAAGATGGCGGTCAATATAAGGCTTCTGCAGCATTCGGAAATACTCGAGCTGGAAGAGCCGTTCGCGAAAGGGCAGAAAGGCTCCTCGGCAATGCCGCATAAAAGGAACCCGGTTGTGTGCGAGCAGCTTTCGGGGCTGGCTCGGCTTACAAGGGTAAACGCGCTGGCTTCAATGGAAAATATAGCGCTGTGGCACGAGAGGGATATATCCCACAGTTCTGTCGAGAGGGTTATCCTGCCGGATAATTTTATCCTGCTGGATTATATGCTCGATAAAGCGGTGTGGATAATTTCGGGGATGAAGGTTTACAGGGAGAACATGCAGCGGAACCTGAATAAATTAAAAGGGCTTGTTTTTTCCCAGAGGGCCCTGCTGACGCTCATTGAAAAAGGGATAACAAGGGAGGGCGCTTATAAAATAGTGCAGGAAAACGCGATGAAGATATGGGCCGGTGAAAGTAAAAATTTCGCGCAGCTTCTCGCGAAGGATAAAAAGGTAAGGGATAAGCTTACGGAAAAAGAGATAAATAAAATTTTCAACCCGGATTATTACCTGAAACACGTGGATACTTTTTTCAAAAGAATGTGAGGCCGGCAGCCGCGCAGTTTCGCGGCTTCGCGATGACAGGTTTGGGCCCGGAGCCAGTAATATGAATACGAATTACGAATTTATTTTGCCGGAGGGAATGAAATGAAAAAAATTTTTATATTCACGGTTTTGTCGCTGGGGATTTACGCCTCGTGTTTCGGGGTGGCGGCAATCCAGACTTCGAATTCCATGATTTTTTACGACGGAAGGACTAAAACCGCTGTTTGGGATTATAAAGACGACGGGACAGTTGAAAAAGAGGGCGCGGTTATAAACGGTGATATTAAAGTTTACGCCGGCGCGGGAAAGTACAGGATGTTTACCACGCTTAAAATAAAGAGTAATGAAATCCGGGACGGCGCTTACAAATGGCAGTATAAAACAGGTGAACCCGCGGGGGTTCAGGTTTATAAAGACGGAAGGCTTAACGGAGAGTTTGAGTATTTTTATAAAAACGGGGGGGTGTCCAGGACAGGCTCGTATAGAAACGGGAGAAAACACGGTGATTTTATCTGGTATTATAAGACGGGCGAGCCGGCTCAGAAAGGTTCCTGTAAAAACGGGGAAAGAACAGGGGAGTATAAAACTTTTTATAAAGGCGGCCAGATAAAGGAAGAGTTTGGTTATGTAAACGGGAAGAGGCACGGGAAATACCGTGAGTATTATGAGACAGGGGCCCTTAAAACAGAAGGGCGTTTTGTGAACGGCGAAAAAGACGGGGCCTTTATAAATTATTTCGAGTCAGGCGAGGAAAAAGGAGTATCGATGTATGAAAATGGTGTGCGGGCCTCCGGAGAAAAAAAAGGCGGGGAAGAGGAATTTATACCATATATGCCTATTGAATAAGCGGGCAAAAAAAATAAAAAAAATGTTTTTTTTTCTTGACAATTATTGTCTTTTGCTGTACTATTCTTTCCACGGGTCGAAAAGCCCAACAAATTTTAAAGAAAGAAGTTCTTTGAAGTAAAACAGGCAGCAGGGATAGTGCGCGTTTATTTTGAAAATAATAAGTACATTGGAAAAAACATAAACCAATACTGAACTTTTCGGGATTTAAGCTTTTTCATAGAAAACCGCAAAGACAGCATGTTTGTTGAATGTTGAAAATTCCCAATAAATTTTACGGGATACCAGTCACTTAAAATACGGCGCTTCGGCGCTCTGAATAAAAATTGTTCTTTTTAAAAACCTATAGTTTGTAAAAAAAGATTGAGTTTTGCCTTGTGACAGGATTAATAGCTCTTTGGAGAGTTTGATCCTGGCTCAGGACGAACGTTGGCGGCGTGCTTAATACATGCAAGTCGAACGGGAATTTTCGGGGCAACCCGGGAATTCCAGTGGCAAACGGGTGAGTAATGCATGGGTAACGTACCCCAAAGACCGGGACAACCGCCTGAAAGGGCGGCTAATACCGGATGTGGCCCCGCATACGCAAGTTTGCGGGGCTGAAGATGGCCTCTACTTGTAAGCTATCGCTTTGGGATCGGCTCATGTCCAATTAGCTTGTTGGTGAGGTAATGGCTCACCAAACCTCCGATTGGTAGCCGGCCTGAGAGGGTGATCGGCCACATTGGGACTGCGACACGGCCCAGACTCCTACGGGAGGCAGCAGTGGGGAATCTTCCGCAATGGGCGAAAGCCTGACGGAGCGACGCCGCGTGAGGGATGAAGGCTTTCGGGTTGTAAACCTCTTTCGTTAAGGACTAAGTGCCGCGTAATTAATAATTACGCGGTTTGACGGTACTTAAGGAAGAAGCTTCGGCTAACTCTGTGCCAGCAGCCGCGGTAATACAGAGGAGGCGAACGTTGTCCGGATTCACTGGGCGTAAAGGGCTTGTAGGCGGCCCGATAAGTCGGATGTGAAATCGTTCAGCTTAACTGAACAATTGCATTCGATACTATCGGGCTTGAGTGCAGAAAGGGAAAACGGAATTTCCGGTGTAGCGGTGGAATGCGTAGATATCGGGAAGAACACCGGTGGCGAAGGCGGTTTTCTGGTCTGTAACTGACGCTGAGGAGCGAAAGCCGGGGTAGCAAACAGGATTAGATACCCTGGTAGTCCCGGCTGTAAACGTTGTACACTAGGTGTAGGTGGTTCATTCCATCTGTGCCGCC
>CAZHOD010000061.1:3078-8355 GCA_964534075.1 uncultured Spirochaetia bacterium | reverse complement strand
TCCAGGACAGGTACAAAAGTATCGTGGTTGAAAAGGATGAATATATGTCAAGGCTGGTAAGGTATATAATAATGAACCCGGTAAAGGACGGGCTTGTGGATTCACTTTATCATTATGAGTGGTGCAGTTACAGGGAATATATGGGAAAAAAGGGCTTCAAAATAACATATACCGACTGGGTGCTGAAAATGTTCGGTAAACAGCGGGCAAAAGCGAGAAACCGTTTCAGGGCATACCTGGCAGAGGAAAACGGCGAGGATTACAAGGCGCTGGAAATAAACGAGCTCAGGGACATTGTGCTGGGCAGTGAAAAGTTTATCAAAAAAGTCGCGGCTTATCTTAAAAAGAAAGAAATTGAAGTTTCCGAATCCGCGTTCAGGATAACCACTAAGTCACCAAACGATATAATTGGAGCGACTGCGGAAAAGTTCGGAGTTACGAGACAGGAGCTTATGAAGAAAAGAGGGAGGTGGAATTATGCCCGCCGCGCAGCAATATATTTTGTGGAAAAATATTGCGGATGCAGCAGAAGTGAGGCAGCCGGTATTTTTGCTGTCCATACATCCAGGGTTAAACGAATATCTGATTCCATAAAAAAGGAAAGAAGATCAAACATGTCTTTAGATTCATTAATGAAAAGCGTGGAACAGTCAATATAATCGTCAACTTCCTTTATTTCGATACCCCGCAATTTATAACCGCAAACCCGATGATTTTTCCCCTCTTTTTCAAAAGAGGGGAAGGGGAGAGTTGAAGTAGTTTTCTTGCAGCCCCCAAACAAACAAAATTCTCCATACATTCCCGGTTCACCGTTGACCAACCACCATGCGGTTATAACCGCAAATCTGGTGACAGGTACCAAAAATTGCGCTTATAACCATCACCCATTTTACACCCACCATCCACCACGCACCGCCCGCCGGCTATCACCGCATAAATGGGGACAGTCCCCATTTATTTGGCAGACACTGTCTGCCAAATCGATAACGCCGGGGATTTTCCGCACTTTTAATGAACCCTCCAAAACCATCCCGCACCGCCCTCCTCTGGCTGTCACCGCAAATCTGGTGACAGGTACCAATTGTGCGGTGATACTTTATTTCCGAATAAGAATATTGCAGAATAATGAATTTTTGATAATATATACAAAAAGGAGGTTCCAGTATGGACAAAAAATTAAAAGAACTGACACTCATGCTTTTACATATGACAGCCCGGAAAGAAAAAGACACAGATGCAGAACTGCTGCGCAGCCGAAAAAAATATCCTTCTGACATTATAGACACACTTATCAAAGAGGGATATATAAGCGGAAATAAAAAAGCAGACTCAGTATATATCTCGGAAAAAGGAGCAAAAGAAGCTGAGAAATTGCAGAAAGAATATTTCAAAAAAAGCAGGAAAGCAAAATCATCTGCGCGCGCATCAGGCACCAAAGCTGCTTCTTATGTCTTTGAAGTGAAACTTGAGGATATAGAACCAGTAATATGGAGAAAAATAGCAGTACCGGAAACAGCTACTCTTGAAATTCTGGCATACACTATACTTACTGCATTTGGATGGCTCGGAGGGCACCTGCACGGATTTTTTATCGGTAATGAAGAATATGGAATGGCCGAGTATGATGATTTTGACATGATGAAGGATGAAAAGAAAGTTAAATTAAATGAACTATCCGCTGACAGCCTCAAAGAGTTTCTTTTTGTTTATGATTTTGGTGATGACTGGAGACATATTGTAAAGTATTCAGCAACAATATTCGCGGAACTTAGTAAAGGCCGTCCGGAATGTCTTGACGGTGAAAGAGCAGCTCCTCCTGATGACTGCGGTAGTGTACCGGGTTATTATGACGTTTTGGAGGCCCTGGAGAACAAACATAATCCGTCAGAAGAGCAAAGAGAAAGGCTGGAATGGCTTGGTGATGAATATGACCCGGAATTTTTTGATAAAAACAGTATAAACAAGGAACTGGAAGATATGAAAGCAATAATCAGGTTTCACACATACGGATAAAGATTTTGCATCATTATAAATACCCGGAGCCAAATTTCTGTATGCGGGATATGCACAAATGGAAAATTCGGAGCAAAAGGACCGGGTATTTCGTTTCATGAGGACCACCCATTTCGGTCCAAAAGGACCACTTACCCACATAGGTTAGGATAAGACAAAGACAAGAAATTTTCGCACTTTAAATATGGCCTCCAAAACCATCCCACACCGCCACCTTCTGGCTGTCACCGCAAATCTGGGGACAGGTACCAGAATTGCGCCTATAACCATCACCCATTTTACACCCACCATCCACCACGCACCGCCCGCCGGCTATCACCGCATAAATGGGGACAGTCCCCATTTATGCGGTGATAATTTAAAGTGCAGTGATAAATACATACGCCGCGCCTCAGTATGCGCCGGCCGGTGGACCGGGGGAGGATGCTTTATGAAAGAGAGTGGGAGGATATGCATACGGAAAACTCCGGACTAAATATAAAATTGACTTTGTAATTATTCAAAGATATAATAAATTAAAGGAGATTTACACATGAAATCTTTTGAGGAAATAAAAAAGAAAATAGAAGATCGCAGAGAAGAGTTGAAAGTTAGATTTAAAATCAAGGATATAGGTATATTCGGATCTTATGTGCGGGGTGACCAGGACGAAACCAGCGATGTCGATATTCTTGTGGACTATTCCGACGAGCATATCAGCCTTTTTGACGTTGTTGAGATAAAATATTATCTGGAGGAATTACTCGGGGTAAAGGTGGACATAGTCACAAAAGAAGCTTTAAAACCGGTTATAGGTAAATACATACTGGAAGAGGTCGTCTTTATATGAAGGAAAAAAGAGACAATACCGATTATATAAACGACATTTTAAATTCTATAAATGAAATCGAGGCATTCACAAAAGGTATGGATTACAACGATTTTTTTAAGGACATGAAAACAAGGCATGCAGTTGTCAGGTGCCTTGAGATCCTGGGTGAGGCCGTTAAAAACGTAACACAGGAATTAAAGGATAAGAATCCGGAGATTCCGTGGAAAAAGATGGCCGGAACAAGGGATATTTTGGCGCATGAATATTTCGGCGTCGATATAAAAAAGGTATGGGAAGTTCGACAAAAAGAACTGCCGGTTTTAAAACCGCTTATAGAAAATCTTTTGAAACAGTAAAAACATTAAATCCATACTCTCATATCCCGCTTCCGGATGTCACCGCGCAAAAGGGGATGCGCCTTCGCTAAAGCTACGGCGCACAGGCAGGTACTAGATTTACCTTGTGACATGCGTTTTGGATGCTTGGATGTTCGGCGGCTTAGAAGCTCAGAAGCTTAGCAGCTTGGCGGCTTGGTAAAACCGTATAAAACAGGCAAAAGCCCGGAGTTTGGATTATGCGCACGCAGTTAAAGAAAACAGGCAGGTTGTCCGGGATAAAAGAGTGGGTGTGAAAGCGGGAAGCCGGCAGGGAGTTTTAATTGCCGTTTATCAGGCGGGATCGCGTATTCAATAAAAAACAAAAAAAGAATAATCAAACAAATGCTGCTGCAGGCAAAAAATATCCGGGGTAAAAATTTTTTTAGTAATATTTAACTGTAAGTTTCATTCTTTCATCAACGGTGCTGTAAAGCTTATAATAGATACGGGAATTTCCTGTTGTATCTGCTGCTTTCAGCATAAAGCCGTGGTTTAAGGCGGGGCCATTAATGCAGTTTTGTATAAATTGGGGCTCGAGGTTCACGGTGATTTCGCTGAAAACAGCGGCAGTGAAAGTATCTGAGACTGCTTCGGCAAATGTGCCTCCCGGAGCAAACCATGAGACACCTGTTTTTCTCTGGTTCCAGGTTGCCTGGCTTTCATCCCAGTCTTCGGTTATGCGGTATGCACGCAATGTACCTCCGTCGTTGGAGAATCCTCTGATATAAAAACTTATAAATGTTTCTGTCACGGTTGACCCCGCGGGTATTGAGCTAAGGTCAAATTTATAGATGCCGTTATAATAATAATCAGCGGGAACTGAATAACCGGCATAGGTTGAATCATTAAGGTAATCAAAAACAGTATCAGGCTGTGCTTCGCACAGGGTTCTTTCATAGTAATTTTCATAAGCAGCGTCAGGAAGGCTGCCGTATTGGAACTGCGCGGTAATTATTACCGGAGTGGAAGTAATGGTCGGAGTGGAAGTGGTGGTCGGTGTACAAGTCAATGTAGAGGTAGGTGTAACTGTTGCCGTAAAGGTAATGGTGATCGATTCGGTGGAAGCAGGGGTTATGGTTAATGTCGGAGTAAGTGTGTCTGCCGTGGGCGATGACGGGCCCGAAGTATCGTCGGATTTAGTACAGCCTGAAATTAAAATAAAAGACATTAAAAGAAATACGGCCGCGGCTTTTTTCATGGCAAGCTCCTTGAATGAAAATTTAATGTATTTAATAAAAATAATGTACTTATCATATAAGAATATTAGAATTTTAGCAAGTTTTATTTGGAGCGGAAAAATAAAAAAATGGATAATTATATTTTATGCCGTTTTTTATGGTTCCGGGTTTTGTTTTCAGGTGGTTTTTAGCTGTCGGATGACAATTGACGACGGGGATAATTTGACAAAGAGCCGGGTGTTTGTTAGGCTTCGTTACAACAGGATGAAGATATTTTATTTCGAAAATATAAACCATTTTTGAAGTCAAAAATATTCCGGAGGTTTTTTTATGAAAAAATCAATGCCAGTTATTTTTTTGATGATTTTATTTGTTGCGGCATGGGGCTGCCGGCAAAAAGACGAGCCTACCGCGCCGGGGGACAATGATTCCCCTGTTTTAACACAAACAGCTACAATAACTTTTTCGTGCACCGCGGATGATGCGTTAACCGAGGTACCGAGCATAACCGCAACTGTTGAAGCCGCAGAAACAGCGACGATGACTCCGGATTTTTCGGCCGAAATAACGGTTACAGCGACAAAAACAAAAATACCAACACCCGAAGATACAGTTACTTTGACAGAAACAAACACAGAAACACCTGAAAACACGGCAACAGCGACTTACACAAAAACAGCCGAGCCGACTGCTACCGCGACATTTACGGCAACCAAAACCGCGACACAGCAGGAAAATAAAAGGCTAAAACAAATAGATAATTATGATAATACGGATACGTTGTTAGGATACAGTGTGTTTACCTATTCGGGAAGCGATGACTTATATACAAGGATGGATAGCTATGACGCTACGGACAACCTGCAGGTTTATATAGAATACACTTACACGGCTGATT
>CAZHOD010000061.1:0-3068 GCA_964534075.1 uncultured Spirochaetia bacterium | reverse complement strand
CTTGCGGGTGGTACGCATATTTATTATAATCTGTACAATTATAATTCGTCAGACAACCTTATTAAAGATGAGCAGTATGACGTGACGGTAGGCGGGTCACTGTCGGCTTATACGGAATATACATACAGTTCAGGGCAGAGGACAAGGGCGGATAATTACAACGCTTCGGATGTCCTGCAAAGTTACAGTTTGTATTCCTATGACGGGGGCGGCAGTGATATATTATGGGACAGGATAGATAATTATGACAGTTCGGACAACCATACAGGGTATGACCTTTTATATTATAATGAAAATGATATGGTCGTAAAAACAGAGCATTATGACGCTTCGAACAACCTGGAATCCTACGCCCAATATACGTACGAATCATATTAAAAAAACCTGTTTTTTAAAGGCAGATAAACAACAGGCATGCCCGGGATAAAAAAAGAGATAAAAGCATAAGCTGTTGTATATAAGGCATAAAACAGGTAACAGCTAACAAGGGATAAGGAAAAAAACAGAAGTTAAAAATAATTATTGGTTGGCAGGCAGAAAAACATTCGGTTTCCGAAATCGTTTTATTTAAAAATTTCGGGTTATTCCCCTTGACAAATCAGGAGGTATCCTTTATATTTAATTATGGGCATATGCCCGTAATTAAAAAATAAGAAAGAAGGTGGTCAATATGCCGGGTGGAGACGGAACAGGGCCCGCTGGCAGGGGCCCGGGAACAGGCAGAGGAATGGGAAGAAAACAGGGGAACAAAGGCGGAGGAAGAGGAATAGGAACGCCCCGGGGAGGACAGGGAACAGGCCGCGGAGGCGGTGGAAGGGGTAGAAACAGGTAAGAACAAAATTTAAAAATTAAATTCAGGAGGTGCGATTATGCCAGGAGGAGACAGAACGGGCCCGGGAGGAGCAGGGCCAATGACAGGACGGGGAGCAGGTTTTTGCGCAGGTAATAACGCCCCCGGATATACAAATCCGTGGGGAGGCCGCGGCGGCGGCCGGGGCCGTGGTTTCGGAGGCGGCGGCTGGGGCCGCGGTTTCGGAGGCGGCGGCCGGGGCCGTGGTTTTGGATGGGGAGCGGGCGCTTATTACGGCCCGGATCCTTACGCGGCTCCGCAGCCGGACCCGGCGCAGGAAACCGAGTATTTAAAGTCCGGGATAAAACAGATGGAAGAAGAAATTAAGGCAATGAACCAAAGAATACAAGAGCTGAACAAAAAAGAAAAATAGACTGAGTTCGTTTTTGATGTAGCAGCGGGGAGGAACGAGAAAGGCGGGCAGCATGCCCGGAGGTATACAGCTGCCCGTCTTTTATATTAAAACTTCGTTTAATTTTTTGCCAAAAAAACCGGCGGTCTTTAAATTATGGTAAAATAAAAAACGGTATTTAACACCGGCCGGTATTATTTAAACCACAGGGTTTAAAGCCCTTTATAAAAGGAGGTTTTTATGCGAGCCGCGATATCGACCGATAACAACCGTGTTTCAATGCATTTTGGAAGATGCCCCCAATTCACAATTGTGGATATAGAAGACGGAAAAGAAATAAACAGGGAGGTTATAGACAATCCCGGGCATTCACCGGGTTTCCTGCCCGAGTTTTTGGCGGGAAAAAAAGTTGACTGCATAATATCCGGCGGCATGGGGCAGAAGGCGCGGCATTTATTCAGCGAGTCAAACATTGAACCGGTTATGGGGGTTTCAGGTTCGGTGGAGAGCGTAATCGAAAGGATTATTAAAAGCACGCTCAAAGGAGGGGAAAATATCTGTAAACCCGGCGGGGGCAAGGGTTATGGCGTCCCAAAGGAAAAGTGAGGCAATAATGAAAACCGGTAAAAGGAGACATAAATGATAATAAGCGTTGCCAGCGGAAAGGGCGGGGCGGGTAAAACCGCTGTTTCGACTTCCCTTGCCGCTGTTTTTGAAAATTCTGTATATGTTGATATGGACGGAGAGGAGCCGAACGGGCACATAATATTAAAGCCGGATATAGAAAAGACCGAGGATATTATGCTTACGATTCCGGAAATACAGCCCGATGTATGCGATTACTGCGGCAAATGCGCGGATAACTGCCCGTCTTACGCCATAGCCATTATAAAGAGGAAGAAAAAACATGTTTTTTTCAGGGAGCTGTGCCATTCATGCGGGGTGTGTTCGTATGTCTGCCCGACAAAGGGCGCCATAACAGAAAAGCAGGTAAGAAAAGGCATAATACGCGACGGTACCGCGGGGAAGATAAAATTTATCGACGCCATGCTTACGGTAGGCGACGCTTCGGCAGCGTCGATACTCGCGTCTATTAATGAGAAACTGCGCAACGCTTACGGGAATTATAATGTTATCATAGATTCGGCGCCGGGCACGGCATGTACCGCGGTCGAAGGCCTTAAGGAAGCGGACGCTGTCGTTCTGGTGGCCGAGCCCACGCTTTTTTCCCTTAATGATATGAAACTGGTTGTAGAACTTGTGAGGAGCCTTAAAAAACACCTTGCCGGTATAGTCGTGAATAAACACGAGGCAGGCAACAGGATAATTCATAATTATGCTGAAAAGGAAAAAATAAAAGTGCTGGGGGAAATACCTTTTTCAATGGAAGCGGCCCGCAATTACTCAAAAGGCGTGCCTCTTGTGGAATCGGGTTTTGAAAAGGAAATAAGGCAGATTGCCGAAAATATAAAAAATAATACGGCGGGTGTAAAATGAAGGAAATAGTTGTTTTAAGCGGAAAGGGCGGAACCGGGAAAACGACATTTACACTGAGCCTGCTGAAAAAATACAAGTCGAAAGCCGCGGCTGACGCGGATGTCGACGCGGCGGATATGTTTATTATGTTAGAGCCGGACATAAAAGAAAAAAATGATTTTATGTCCAGCGGCCTGGCAAAAATCGATTATGACAAATGTGACTCATGCCGTGTTTGCGAAAAATTGTGCAGGTTCAACGCGATAAGCTTTAAAGAAAAAGAAAAACGTGTTATTATAGATGAGATAGCATGCGAAGGATGTTCGCTCTGCGAAATCGCGTGCCCGAAAAAGGCGGTAAAGGTTGTTCCTCAGGTTTCAGGAGAATGGT
>CAZHOD010000060.1:0-8382 GCA_964534075.1 uncultured Spirochaetia bacterium | reverse complement strand
TGAACTGATAAAAAAATATCCGGCACAGGTGTTGGGGGGGGGATTGATAAAAAAATACGGGAAAAAATTTCCCCTGCTTTTTAAATATATAGACGCGGGGGACAGCCTTTCCGTACAGGTGCACCCGGATGACAAAACTGCCGAAAAGATAGAAAAAGGTGTGGGTAAAACCGAAATGTGGTATGTCCTTGAGGCAAAAAAAAACGCGGAGATAATGATCGGGTTCAGGCCTTTTTTGAAAAAAGCTGAAATTAAAAAAAGAGGCGAAAACGGAAGTATAGCCGCCGCGTTAAAAAAGTATAAATCAAAAAAAAGAGACTGCTATTTTGTGCCCGCCGGGACGGTTCATACCATGGGGGCGGGTAACCTGGTTTTTGAGGTACAGCAAAATTCGGACATAACCTACAGGCTTTATGACTGGGACAGAATGAACCTCGGGGTCAGGAGGGAACTCCATATAGACTGGGCAGTCGACTCAATAAAACACAGTGAAAAAGCAGGGAGATGCAGGGCGGCGCCCCGGCCCGGCAGGCAGGAAATTAAAATAAACACCCTTGTTTCATGCGATTATTTTACCGTCAGCGAGGGAAGAGTGAAAAGAAAAATTAAATATTGGTATAATGAAAATTCACCGGTTGTTTTTACGGTTATTTTCGGGAACATGCGCGTATTCGCGAAGGACAGCGGCGCCTGCTTTTTCAAAAAAGGCGACGTTGTATTTTTTCCCCGGGCTTTTTCGGACGCTGTGATAACATTTTCCAAAGGAGCCCGGTTTTTGATGACAGAAATCAACTGAAGGGTCTGTTTAATTGCCCGGCAAAAGGAGTAATGTGATGAGTCGTGCGGTAAGTATTATGTTATTAGCGGCGTTTTTTTTATCAGCGAGCGGAGGTACAATTATGGCAGAACTGAAAGTGTTTGAGGAAAAACTGGACAATGGGGCCACCGTATTGATTAACGAGAACAACGCGGCGCCGGTGGCCGCGTGTAATTTCTGGTTCGGCGTGGGCGCGGCTTATGAAAACGAAAAAGAAAAGGGCCTTTCGCATATTATAGAGCATATGATGTTTAAGGGAACGGAAAAAAGGGGCGTGGGAGGGATGGATAAAGAAATAAAAAAAATGGGAGGGTATAACAACGCTTTTACATCCTATGACGCTACGAATTATATAATAGTGATACCGTCGGAACACATAATGAAGGCCCTGGAAGTCCAGTATGACGCGCTTACATCCTCGGTTTTCGACAGGGAGGAATTAAAAAAAGAACTCAATGTTATCCTCGAAGAGTTATACAGGGGCAAAGACAGCCCTTCCACGTTTCTTTTTCAGGAATTGATGAAATTATCCTTTGAAAAACGTTATCACGCTCCGATTATAGGTTATGAAAAAAACATTAAATCTTATACAAGTAAGGATGTTGTTGATTATTACAAAAAATATTATTTGCCGGGCAACCTCGTAATATCCATAAGCGGGGATGTTAAAAAGGAAGAATTGCTGCCTTATATAAAAAAAACTTTCGGAACCATGAAAACCAGGCGCACCGGCGAGGTTAGCTATAACGCGGACGCGGGCGCCGGGGGCGGCCTGAAATACAGGGCAATACCGGGGAACATTGAAAGCAGGTACCTCGCGGTCGCGTTCAATATTCCTGACGTTGTTTCCGGTGATATACCTTCGCTGGAAATACTTGCGCGCATACTGGGGGGGACGGAAAGTTCCCGGCTCTACAGGCAGCTGCGCGAGGAAAAACAGCTTGTTAATTCGATAAATTCCGATGTTTTTTCCGGGAAATTCGGCGGCCTTTTTATTATAACGGCTGAAGTGCGTAAAGGAAAATACGCTGAAACTCTGGAATCAATATTCAAAGAGATAGGCAGGGTGCGCAATCATCCCGTAATGCCGTCGGAAACAGAAAAAGTAAAGTCAGACCTGATAAGGGAGCACGCCGGGGAGAACATGAAGGTGGAAAATATCGCTTCCGCCCTCGGCTATTATGAGACGATAAGCGATTACAGGATGTATTTCGATTATAATGAGAACTTAAAAAGAGTGATTGATACTGATGTTATAAAGGCGGCGGAGAAATACCTGGACCCCGAAGCGGTTAATATAGTCGTTTATTACCCCCAAAAAGCGGAAAAGGAGTTTGAGCCCCATAAAAAGCCGGAAAATATAAAAAAATTTACGCGCGCGGCTTCTATTAAGAAAAAAACCGAAGCCGGTGGCGTTACCATGGAAAAGCTCGACAGCGGCATAAAACTGATACACAGAAAAATTACAAACACTGACGCGGTGGCCATGCGGTTTGTTTTTATGGGAGGTGTGATATACGAGGGAGGGTTTAAGGAAGGATGGTACAGGGGAATAACGAACCTGATGCTGGACACGATGCTCAAAGGGACAGAAGAGCTTGATGCCGTGCGCCTCGCCGCGGAAATCGACAGGCTGGGCGCTGTTTTTGTGAAGGAGATAGACAATGATAATTTCGGTTTCGCGGGCGAGGTAATAAACAGGAATTTTGAGCCGTTTATGGAGCTGGTTTCCGGGATAATTACTGATCCCGCCATGGGCCTGTGGGAAATGAGGAAGGAGAAAAGGGATATAATAAACTCGATTAAGAACATAAAAGACAGGCCGTCGGCTTACGCCCTTAAGGTTTTTAATGAGGAGTTTTTTGAGTGGCACCCCTATGGATATCATATCCCGGGAAGTGTAAATTCTGTAAAAAGAATACCTCTAAGGTACCTTAAACGCTGGCACAAAAGGTACGTGACGCCCAACAACCTTATCCTTTCCATCACGGGAAATATCGATAAAAGTTACATTAAAGAGGTCATTAACAGGCATTTTAAGGGGTGGAAAAAGGGGCAGAACTTGAAACCTGACCTTCCCGTGAGAATCACGCGTGAAAAGAGGGCGATAAGAAAAAAAATAAACAAGAAACAGAGCCATGTTGTCATTGGTTTTCTGGGCCCAAAAACAAATTCAAAGGATTATTACGCTTTCAGGGTGTTTAACAATATACTCAGCGGCGGTATGGATTCCAGGCTTTTTTCCGTTGTCAGGGACAAAAAGAACCTTTGTTACTCGGTTTACTCGACTTTTGACAGGATGCTGGACAGGGGGGCGTTCAGAATAATGGCCGCGGCCAGCCCGAAAAATGAGGACGAGCTTGTCGACGAAGTTTTTAAACTATTGAGGAATCTCAGGAAAAACGGCGTAACAAAGGAAGAGGTGCGGTCGGCAAAGAACCACATAAACGGGATGTACAAAATAGGGCTGCAGGATTACATGGCGCGGGCCGAATCCTACGCTATGTACGAGTTCTGGGGGCTCGGTTATAAAAACGTGGATTGGTTCATGAAAAAAATAAAGCGTGTTAACGCGGAGGACGTGAACCGTGTTATAAGAAAATACATAAAAACCGGTAATTACACCATGGTAATCGCCGGCCCGGAGGAATAATCAGGGCGCGGAAAAAATCCGTAAAAAATAGCGGCGCGGCACCAAAAGGAGGTATCTGTTATGAAGATAAATACACTGAGGCGCGAAAGTTTTAAAAAATACGGGGATATACTCGAGCCCGTGTCAAAAGACAATGTTTTCACCGTATTGCGCGGTGAAGAGGAAAAAACAGGTTGGAGAATAGGCTATGTTATATTAAAGCCCGGGGCGGCCGACGCCCTCGAGGCTCATCCCGAAACACTGGAAACCTTTGAGCCGGTCAGGGGAGGCGCAGTAATACTTGTCGCGGAGAAAGATTCGCCGGAAAATATCGAGGCTTTTTTCCTGGACAGGGCTGTTGTTGTAGATAAAGGGGTCTGGCACGGTGTTGCCGCGCTTTCCGAGGCAGCGGAAATCAAGGTAACTGAAAATTACGAAGTGGATACAATATACCATAAACTTGAAAAGCCGCTTGAGCCGGCTGTCATTTAAAAAGAAGGAATGGTTATAAAAAATTTCAGCCCGGCCTGAAAAGGCCCGGACGGGGGGGTAGGTTGGACTCGAAAAAAGAATTAAAAAAGATATTTATCCGGCTCTGCGTAGCCGCCGCGGCGACGGCGGTCATTATAATCGCGGGGCTCGACATGAAAATACAGAAGATTTTTTATGACAGTTCCGCGGGAGCTTGGAAATTCAGCGAAAACCCGGCAGTGCTGTTTTTATATAAATATGGAACCATCCCCGGGCTCCTTTTGGCTGCTTTTTCCATGGCCGCGGCGGGAGCGGGTTTTTTTACCAAAAAATTCGAATTTCTCAAAAAACCCGCCGCGCTTATAGTAATTGTTATTTTACTGGGGCCGGGTATTTTTATAAACGTAATACTTAAAAATTATACCGGCAGGCCCAGGCCCAGGGAGGCTAAGGAATTCGGCGGTAAATGGAAATACAGGGAGGCCTTCCAATTCGGCGCTCCGGGCAGGGGGCATTCGTTTCCGGCCGGACACCCGTCCATGGGTTTTCTTTTTGGGGCCCTTTATTTCGCTTACAGGAGGCGCAATAAAAAAACCGCTTATACAGCCCTGGCAATCGGGCTGGCTTACGGCGCGGCCATGGGCGCCGGCAGGATGGCGCAGGGGGCGCACTTTTTTTCCGACGTGCTCTGGTCAGGGGTAATTACGTTTATTACGGCGCGGGCAGCGCAGGTTTTTTTTATAGAAGGTAATGTTTTCAGGATAAAACCACGGGCGGGCAGGGAAAACCGCGCGGCCGCGATACTGGTTCCCTCGGTTTTTATTTTACTGTTGGTTTTTTTCTTTTTATTTTCCGTGCCTTTTCACAGGGAAAAAAATTACAGTTTTAGCGTAAACACCCCCGGGTACAGGCTGAGGATAAATTCAAAAGCCGGGGATATAATGGTCCGCGAAGCAGGCAAAGACGGGCCGCGCCTGGAAATAACGGCAAAGGGGTTCGGCTTTCCCGGAAGGGATTATTCAGAGAATTTTGAAGTAAAAAGAAAAAACGGGATGACAGACCTGGAACTTTATACATCCACAAACGGTTTTTTTTCCGAACTTTCAGCGGATATTAAATTATCGCTTCCCCCGGGAGAAAAGGTTTTTGTCATGATAAATAACTCGAAGGGGGGCGTGGATTTCAGGCTGCCGTCAAAATATGAGGAGGCGGTTATTTATACCGGCAGGGGCGGGATAAAATTTTCGCCGGGAAAATCCGCGCTTGCCGATGTTTATTTAAAGAACAAAAGGGGAGGAGATATTGTTTTTGATATGGACAGGGGGCTTGAAATCAAAGGCGGGTCGCGTATTGCAATAAACTCGGAAGGAAAGGTTGTCCTGCGCAATAATTCTTCTTATTTCCGGCATATAAATACCGAGGCCGAAAAGATAAGCGGGTCAAAGGAACTTTATTACAGGCCAAAGAGCGAAAACGGGGTATCTATGGATATAATTTCAAAAAATATAATTATAAAGGAGGAATAAAATGGAGGAGCGGATATCCGTCGAGTATTATATAGAAACAGTGGATTCGCCCGAAAGGTCGGCGGAAAAAATAGCAAAGATGCAGTCTTCGGGTACATGGAGCGGGCTGGACTCGGAAACACAGGCGCTTATTAAGAGGCATGGGGCAAGGGTCGAGAGCGTGGAACATGCCGGTGAAAAAAAATCCTACAGCCTGCCCACCCGCCTCGCGCCGGGAAAAAAAATACAGGCGGCAAATGCGGTCATATCCTATCCGATTATAAATTTTGGGGGCAATATTTCCATGCTTTTGACCACAGTAGCCGGTGAGGCGTTCGACCTTATGGAGCTTACGGCAGTCAAGGTTGTCGACATAAATATGCCGGCCGAATATTTAAGGGGTTTTCCCGGGCCTGCTTTCGGCCCGGAGGGCTCAAAAAAAATACCCGCTGCCGGCAAAAGGCCGCTTTTCGGGGCAATTATAAAACCGTGCGTGGGCCTTGGCCCTGAGGGAATCGCGAAGCTCGCTTCTGAGGCGGCAAAAGGCGGCGCGGATTTCATAAAAGACGACGAACTTCTGGGCGACGCTCCCTATAACACCGTAAAGGAAAGGTCCGCGGCAGTCTCGGGGGCCCTTAAAAACGCCTACGAAGAAACAGGCAAAGAGGTTATGTACGCGTTCAACATTACCGATTATCCTCAAAGGGTGATGGAACTTCATGATATAGTGGCTGAAAACGGAGGCAGGGCGGTTATGTTCAATGTGCTGGCCGGGGGATTCAACACGCTTGTGTCCCTGGCAAAGCATACTTCGATGCCCATACACTGCCACAGGGATTTTTCAGTGGCAGCCATGAGGAGCCCCGCGATAGGTATTTCGGAGAGAGTTTTTACAAAACTCACGAGGATATGCGGCGGGGACCAGATACAATGCGGGGGTATAGGAAGCTATATTTACGAAACAGACGAAGAAATACTCGGTAATTTCAATGCCTGTGTATCGGAGCTCGGAGGGCTTAAAAAAGCGCTCCCGGTTTCTTCGGGCGGAATGTGGGCGGGCAGGCTTCCACTTAATCTGAGGAAGATAGGGAACATGGATTTTATGTTTTTGGCCGGGGGCGGGGTTTACAGCCACCCGGACGGCGGCTGCGGCGGGATGAAGAGCATTATAGCGGCGTACGAGGCGGCAAGGCACGGCGGCCGGCTGGAAGACTCGGATGATAAATATCTTAAAAGGGCGCTTAAAGCGTTCGGGAAGGCAAGTTACTGAAAAACCGATTATAGAAAAAATCGAGGTGCGTGATGAAAAAAAGTTTTTTTATTTTATTGATACTGCCGCTTCTGCTTGGATCGTGCGTAAGTTCCGGCGGCATATACGGGGAATACGCGCCGATATCAAAGCGGCTTTTTTCCGAGGATTTTGAAAAACGGGCGGCTGCTGAAAAAGAATTCGCGAAACTAAGCGCTGATAAAAAGAAAAAGGTTATAATAAATATCGCGCGTATGCTGGGCAAAGAAAAGGACCCTGATACGCAAATAAGGATGGCGGCCGCGATAAAAGGGCTTTCGCCCGGTTCGTATATAATAACGCCGCTTATAAAAACAGTAAAAGAAAATAAAGGGCTTTGCGTTATTACGGCTGTGAGGGATATTATATCATCCTCGGGCCCGGCGCCCGAAGGGGAGGCGGATGAACTTGCGCTGCTGTTAAAAGAAGGCGGCTGGCGCGTCAAGCAGCTCGCGCTTTTCGCGCTCGGAAGGATGTCGAAAAAGGCGGAAAAAGCCGCCCCCGAAATAATCCGGCAGATGCAAAAACATGGAAGGGACGCGGAAAAATACGTGGAAATATTCAATACCCTGGCAATGATTAATCCGGGAGTGGCTGTTTCCGCGCTTATAGCGGATATCGCTAACAGGGACTCGAAAATAAGGAACAACGCGGCTGAGAAACTTCTTGAACTGCAGGCTTACCTGGGGGAGAAAGTAAAGGCGGAAAAGGGCATAACAAAAGCTTTTATAAGGGCGCTTTATGATACAGACAAAGAACTTTCCGAATTCGCGGAAAACGCGCTTAAGCAAATTAAGGGCCGGGATGTCAAAAAAGAAGCGGAAGGGTACCTGAAAATGAGCGGCAGCGCGCTTAAAACCCTTTTAAAGGCTGCGGGCAAAGACGCGGAAAAGATTTTCGAGAAGCAAAAAAAACAGGTTTTGGAAAGCATCAAAAAATTTTACGAGGAAATAGGCAGGAAAGAGGATTTCGAGGATATAAAAAAAGTATGGGAATAAAACAAAGGTATAAGCAGGCAGAATATAGGATATAAACAGATATTACCCGGTTTGTAACCGCGCGTTTTAGGTGAATAGCCTCCAAAAACCGGAGGTTCCGGTTTCATTAAACTTGACACACACGGGATTCAAATGTATACTTTAAGTGCACACTTAAAGGAGGCGGGCTATGAAGGCTACAGTGGTTGATTTGAGGAGAAAAATGTCGAAGATAATAAAGGCGCTCGAGCGCAACGAGGAAGTTACCATCCTGCGCAGAGGCAAGAAAAAAGGTGTGATTTACCCTGCGGCGGGAGAAAAACAAAAGGATTTTGTTGTTTCAGAGCATTCCGCGTTCGGTATGTGGAAATTAAAAAAGAAAACAGTGGATAAAGAAATCAATGAGCTGAGAAAAGGGCGCTATTGATGTTTTTTGATACGGATATCCTCATATGGATTTTCAGGGGCAATAAAAAAGCGGCGAAACTTGTTGAAGGAGAAGAGGACAGGCGTATTTCGGCAGTTACATACATGGAGATTGTGCAGGGAGTTAAAAACAGGGAGGAGCTCAGGAAAATACGCTCTTTTCTTTCTGATTTTGCTTTTAGAATAGTGCCGTTAACAGAAAATACGGGGCACAGGGCGGGTGTTTACCTGGAAGAATACGGACTGAAATCCGGGTTGAGAATGGC